>JAFGOM010000096.1 GCA_016926505.1 Methanospirillaceae archaeon | reverse complement strand
ATGAATGACCCGGGGAGATCTGCAGATCTGGTTCCAGATGCAGGAAAGATTCACACAACAATTCGGAGAGGAGGAAGAATATGACTACCGGTAATCTGCGGTATCCTGTGCAGTCTGCAGCACCACGAGCTCTCAGCCTGTCTGCATGGTGGTATCCGGTCCTAAAGACTATGATCTCGATCTCCGGCCGCGAACCATGACCGGAGATCCGGTTCCCGTAATTATCCAGTGCTGCCCGTCATGCGGGTACTGTGCCCGCGATATCGGCAGAGAGATAACACCCGGGGTCAGGGAATTCGTAACCGGACCGGCATACCGATCCCGGCTCATCGATCCGGCGCTGCCCTCTTCTGCATGCCGGCATCTCTGCAGCGGGCTTATCGCAGAGTATGAGAACAACCCCCGGGAAGCAGTCAGGTCTGTTCTGCATGCCGCCTGGATCTGTGACGATCTGCAGGAGGTTGCAGGATCAGTCAGCTGCAGAATGATGGCTGCAGAACAGATCATCAGTGCAGGATCATACGGGATCAGGATCCGGAGAGAACCGGGTCTGAATGAACTCGTGCTCTCTGATCTGTTCCGAAGGGCAGGAGCATTCGAAGAAGCTGCAGCAGTCGTCTCCTCTGTTATATACCCCGGGATCTCGGAGGATATTGCAGAGGCACTTTTGTTTGAGAATGCCCGGATCAGCCACTGGGACACGCTCCCCTACCGCTTTTCAGAGGTACAGAAAATCGAAAAAAACGAACAGGAGGAGATTCATGTTTGACATCTTTGGCTACTGGCTGCACCAGGCAATGGGCCTGACTCTTGAGGATGGCCGCAGAAGAAAGAGAAGAGGAAGAAGAAGACGAGGAAGAGGAGGAGATGAACACACCTCCCGGTTATCGGTACTGACCGGTACCTGCCCTATAAGATTCTTGTAACCCATTTTTTCTGACCCGTGACATGATAAACGAACCAGAGGAATCAGTCGGTTCAGTCAGGCAGTCTCCTATTGTCTTAATTGCCATCACTGCAGAAGAGGCAGTGCACGATGCAACCCAGCAGAACGGACTTTCGGTTGTACAAAAGATAACCATAACAAACCTTGCTGAAAATCCCCTCTCTGACATAAAAGTCTGCGTCCAGACATAACCTGCCTTTACCAGTCCCTGGGAAACCTACATCTTTTCTTTCATAAACATCAATACATGGGGTATGAATAAGTCAGGATACGGCATCATTGGTCTTGCCCTTGGGATCTGTGCGGTCCTTACCGGAACCGTCGCTCTTGCAGTTGTATCCGTGCTGCAGGGGTTCATTTATCTCATCGTGGCACTGGTAAGCGGCATCCTTATCACATTCGTATTCTGTTCAAAGTGCCCGATAACTGATACCTGTGTCCATATCATTCCCGGACTGCTTGCACGTGCATGGCCGAGGCGATCCGGGCCGTATTCCCGCTTCGATCTCGTGGCAGTCGCCATTCTCTTTGCAATCATTATCCTGCCTCCTCAGATTGCCCTCTTTACACTTCCGGGAACCTTTGGTTTTTTCTGGATATGTCTTTCTACCGCTGCGATACTGGCCAACCGGTTTCTCTGCCCGGGTTGTAAAAACCGGTTCTGCCCGATGAAAAAGGGAAAATAAGAAATTCACTCTTTTTCTGATAATTTCCGGGAAAATAGGAGTTTATTGTTCTCTTTTCAGGGATTACGACACCCTGACATAGTCAGCAACGGCAACCGCCGGATCTTTCTTTCCGGTCATGGTAAACGAGTGGAGATAATAGACCGTTATCATACCAGGTCCGGTAATTTCTCCAAATGCAATACCGCTTGAGTAATCATTTAAGTAGAGTGTCTTGTTGTCACCGGCGATGATTCCCAGAAACTTCTCCTGTAATCGTCGGGATAACGTTCCTTCTGTCCAGACATAGTCTTTGTAACCTTCAAAAATTCTGCCGCTCTGTTTCTCAATATACACGGTTCGAATGGGGGTTTCGTTCACTTCATACCCGATATCCTTTGAATCGGTCTCAAGATAGACTGCTTTCCATTCACCTACAAGGTCTGGTACTTCTCCGGTTCCTTCATCTGCTAAGGTGACAACCGGTCCGGCCAGAAGGGTTGCTACAATCAGGAATAGAGATATCATTCTCATAATGCATCAATCAACTCCATTATTCTTAATAGTATTCCTGCAACTTGTGGGAAGGTACCTTGATTTACGATAGGGCAGCCGATCCTTTGTTCATTACCCATTAATGTTGCAAAATCATTATAACCGATTACGCATGAAAATTGAATTATACGAATCGTTTCATCCTGTTAGACAACCGCACAAAATTCACTTCCCGATGCCTGGAAAAGTCAGGAGCCAGGCGGAAATAAAAAACTGGTTCTTGTTCCTGTAATGAGCAGAATGCCACCAGCGATCCTGACGTTCCTGCCCCAAAGGCTGTCAGAGATGGTATTATCCTCTGTTTTACCGGTATAATAATCAGAAATATTATCCCGGTACCACTGCTGACGTAAAGAATGGTAAGCATTTCCCCTTTCAGCACACGGGTAACCACAAACCAATGTAACCGGAAAAAAACCGGCACACCTTTATCGGATTGCCCTGTCCTGGTTTCCGTCAGGCAGATATATCTGTTTACCATATGGTATACCATGAGAGATAATGTAATTCGTTCATTAAAAAACCGCAGAATATGGATATCCCTGTTTTTCATTCTCTGGTCACTCACACTCATTCAGGGGGTTTTTGCAGCAGTGACCGTTACCGGTACTTCCGTTACCCCGGAAATCCTGATGCCCGGAGATACGGGAGTAGTAACGGTTACCATTAAAAACACCGCAGATCTTCAGACCGGGGGAACAGTAACTGATTTTCCCTATATTGAGAGTATTTATCTTAACGGCGGACGGGATATCAGGGTGACCGGAGGTAACAGCAGGTTTGAAGGATTTATTGGCACTGATCAGTCAATAGATATCTCTTTTCTCATTGTTGCAAAGCGGACAGGTATCTTTCTGCCTGAACTCTTAATCAGACTGAGAAACCAGGAAAATATCAGGTACCCGGTCCCGGTGAATGTTAATACCCGGATAGCCACGATAAAACAACCTGCCCTGGTCCTGTCTCAAAAACCGATCAAAGATTTCAGGCCAGGTGATGACCGTGTTATTCCGATAACTATTGAGAATAAAGGCGAAAGCCCGGCCCGGGATGTGACAATACGACTCCATGCTTCCGGTACAGATATTGCATCAGGCAGGACCGATGCCTGGTATGTGAGAGACTTAGGTCCCGAACAGGTTTATACTGAAGAGATTATCCTCCTTATAGATCCAAAAGCCAGGCCCGGGATTCATGTGATTCCGGTCACGATAACGTATACCCGTACCGATGGGACACTTGAGACGATCGATACCTCCTGTTCCATTAAGATTGCCGGTGATGCAGAACTTGCACTCGCCTCAGTCGGTACCGATCCCATCCGTCCCGGGCCTGATGAACCCTTTGATCTCATTATCAGGATAGAAAATACCGGAGCCGGAGATGCAACCTCGGTACAGGCAGATGTCAATATTCCGTTTACCGGGATAAAAACAGCATTTCTCGGGACTATTGAACCCGATTCAAATGCACCCGCTGTTTTTTTACTTATCTCCACCGGACCGGGTACCTATGAGTACAACCTCCGGTACCGGTATAACGATGATCTCGGGACGCATGAAACAGAGGTACCCCTCACCCTCGTGATAGCACCCCATAGTGATCCGGTTCTCATCAGTGTTCTTATCTTTGGTATTCTGGTCCTGCTGGGGGCAGGATACCTTATGAGAAAGAGGATTTTTGGTCATGCATAAGCAGATTGCGGTCTCATCCTTCCTGGCAGTCCGCATGCTGCTTCGGAGTGGAAAAGGAGGTACAGCCCTTACCATTCTTATTATTGCACTGGTCTTTACCAATATGATCTTTCTCTCATCAATCATTGCCGGGTCCATCAACCTGTTCCATACCCAGACCCGGGATTACTGTCTCGGAGATATTGTGATACGGCCGGCAGATGAGGATGAATCACTATTACATTCTGTGGATCAGCTTCTGATGACGATTAACCGTGTTCCCGGGGTTATTCATAGCACGGCACGTCTGGAACTCGGAGCTTCCCTCTCGCATAAAGGAACCACCGTTGTTATGCCGGTTATATCCTGTGACCCGGCTGATGAGGTGGAAGTGACACAGATCCATACCCGGATGAAAGAAGGATCGTTTCTCCAGTCCGGGGATCGGGACGAGATCGTAATCGGTAACTTTGTTGCAGGAAATACGGATCGGAGCAGGGATATCTTTACCTCTCTGGGTGGTGTCAGAACCGGTGACCTCGTTTGTATCTCTTTTGTCAACGGTGTTACCCGACAATACCGGATAAAAGGAATCTTCTCTACAAAGTCATACCAGGCTGATTACCAGGTCTTTATTACCCGCAAAGAGATGCAGGATGTATTAGGAGAAGATCCCGACACTGCTCAGGTGATCCTTGTCCGTACCGCCCGTGGCATCCCGCAGGATCAGGTAAAGACAGCACTGATGCAGTATGGTGTCAGGGAACAGGTAACAACCTGGCAGGATGAATCATCGAAATTCATCGGAGAAGCGGTCGAGAGTTTCTCAATAATAAATGATATCACCCTTCTGGTCAGCCTTATTATCGCCATTGTTGTTCTTTTTATTGTTATTATGATTAAGACCATCAATAACCGCCGTCAGATCGCAACCATGAAGGCAATCGGAATCAACAGGGAGACCATTATTCTGGCTTTTGTTATCCAGGTTCTTATCATCGCAATTATTGGGATAATCATCGGGACAGGGATAATTTTTGGTCTGTCCGGATATTTTGCAGCCCATCCTATTGAGTTTCCTGATGGTGATGTCTACCCGGTGATCATCACCGGAGAGATTATCAGGAACGCTGCCCTGCTTCTCTTCTCTTCAGCCGTGGCCGGATACCTCCCGGCATACTGGATTGCCCGCGAGCCGGTTATCAGTGGTATGCGGGGTGGCGGATGATCCTACAGGTTCGCAATCTTAGGAGAATCTACCAGATGGGTACGGTCGCAGTCAGGGCATTGGATGATGTGACGTTCTCTCTTTCCGGGGGGGAGTTTTGTGCCATTATGGGGCCGAGTGGTTCGGGAAAGTCTACTCTGCTTCACTGCGCCGGCCTGCTTGATCCCCCGACTGCCGGGAATGTTTTTTACAACGGTATGGATATGACTCTCCTTCCTGAATGGCAAAAGGCAGAAACACGCCTGTTCTCTTTTGGGTTTGTATTCCAGGAATATGCCCTTATCCCGGAACTGACTGCTCTTGAGAATGTTCTTCTCCCTGCTTTTGCGGCTGGAGGCAGGGAATCAGAAGCCCGGGATGCTGCCTGGACCGCACTGGCACATGTCGGTCTCCAGGACCGGGCTTCCCACCTTCCGCGAGAACTGTCAGGTGGAGAACAACAACGGGTTGCGGTTGCACGAGGCCTTGTCAACCGCCCCCGGATAATCTTCGCTGATGAACCCCATGCGAATCTTGACAGTGAGAATTCCCGGCTGATACTTGAGCTCTTCAGGACCATCTGTGACCAGGATAAGATCAGCATTCTCATGGTTACCCACGAAGAAGAAGATCGCCAGTATCTTGATCGGGTGATCAGACTCTTTGACGGGAGAATACAAAAAGAAGAGGAGAGAGGGGTTACCTGAGCATGCATCCTTCTGCCGGTGCTGACTGCAAAACCCGGTTCCTGATCAGGATTACCGGTCGGGATTCCCTCCCCGGATCAGCCCGCGATCCGTGCCTGGATTCCTGCCATTATCTGGTCTGTGATGAGTCATCTGTGTACGGTCGATGCCAGGGAGATCAGGAGACTGTGGGAACGATATGGGCGGGGAAGAGGTGTGGAAATTGAAAAGAAGGGGTATTGAGTGGGGTTGGGAATGAGGAGTGTTGTGGGTGATGGTCGCAGGGCGTAGTATTTTAAGATATTTTCTGATACTATCAATTTTTCCGGATTATAAATGACCTTATAACCTAAAATATGCAGAAGATTTCGAGATTCGCCGGTTGATTATATGATCCTGAACAGATGATATGTATTCTTAGAACTTACATTAGCATTGGGTTTATTCCCGGATATACTGCCCGCCGACAGGGACAAACCGTTCCGGTTTTCTGACTAATGGATATTGTGTTATCTGCTTGAGTGTCAATGCCATCCAGATACGTTTCTTTTTTGTTTCACTCGTGACCCGGACGCCTGCCCAGCGTTCCTGACCGGTCATATAGGTATTCAGTTCTTCCCTGGTTAGGAATAGAGCATCTCCGAACTTCTGGTATAATGTCAAAGGGTCTTCTGAGAAATCAATAGATTCGATGATGGCCTCTCCCACATAACCAGTATCCTCATGAGACTGGTAAAAAACGAGTTTCATACCTGGTTTGATCTCTTTATAGCAGGTGGCCGGTTTGATAAATACGGTCTTTCCTTTGGTAAAGAACCGGGACATATATTCCTTGGGGATAGGAAAGGTAGCTCCTGTGATGGTGTTCATATTAAACTCCCTCTCTGCATAATAAGATCATAGTCTTTTGGTGGAATCTCCCTCATAGCAACTCGTAGATGGCCTGACCACATGGTTTTATTCGTAATAAACTGAAGATCAGAGATGAGGGGTTTGAATTCAAGCGGTATTTTAAAGATTTTCAAGGGTTTTAATGAGAAACGATAAGGGAATCGTTCATTCCCCATCTGGGGAGGAGGGATGAATAAAGGTTTTTCATCAACGTAGCATTTTGTTATTTCATAAGATCCGGTTATCGCCGAGGGGAGAAGAGTCTCACTCTCTTTCTGCTGAGATATGAATATTAGAAGACGGTCCCCGGGATGAACCCGGGAATGAATACTCACATTTCGCTTTGGAATGCCCCAGATGTTTTTCTGTTTAATAATTTCCCAGTTTGTCCGGTTGGTTGATGCAATCCAGTTGGTCATTGTTATCCGTAATGATAATTAGACAAGAGAATATTTGAATGAATACCAATAATCACTTTCCATTCCAGAAGAATGCTCATGCCAGAAGTAATAATTGATGGCCCTTATTTCATCACCTCATTCAAGAGTCCTTGGTAATCAGAAATCACTTCATATCGCACAGTGTCATTACTGATTTTCCTGAAATGTTCCCTGGCACAATGGATCTTTAGTGATTCAATCTCCCGTAGTTGGAGTGATGAGAGATCCCCCTTTGTTTCAGCCACGAAATAGATGTGCTTGACAGCCCCCTCATAAAAGGTGATGGCCCAGTCTGGATTATATTTGCCTACAGGGGTATCAATATGAAATCCTCCTGGGAGTTTTACATATATTGCGACATTGGTATCAGTATCCAGGTCAGATGCGAATTTCCGCTCTGTATAGGAATCGGTTACAATATGATCATAGAGAGATTTGTTGACTGCAATAGCATTCTCACCTAAATTACCTCTTTTTAGACCATGTTCCGTGAAAATTTTTGTGTCGTACTCTTCTTTTAAAAGATGATACTCGATATGTTCTACAATTACCGTTGCTTTCTGTTCATTTATTAACCGGGAAGCTTTAATGATAAAGTCCTCAGGATTATTGGAAAATTGTGAGAAAACATCAGGTTTTATCCCCTTCAGGATACGGGCTATGTCTTTCCTAGTCAACTTCGTTGCATCACCGATCTTTCCGATAAGGTCATACTTGATTCCGGAATGTGCATGGACATCAACCCGCATGCTTTCAGAAGACCTCTTTTCGAATCCTTCTCCCATATAAAGGGTCTCTTTATCAGCGATATATCCAATCTGAACTCCTTTTTCAATGGTTACAGCAACGTTTTGCACTTTTAAATTTTCATTCAGGGACGCTATTGATTTTTTCAAGAGTTCTTCAGAATTAAACTGGACAAGATACGCTGTTTTTTTGTTAATCTTATCCCAGAGAGATTTGAACTCCTTCATATCAAGTTTCTCTGATTTTATCTTCGGCGTAATCTGGGTACTTCCCGCATTTTCAGGTTTGAATGCCTGGGGATTATATACATTAGCCAGGATTGATTTGATAGAAGATGAGAATGGTTTCAGATCATCAGAGAGGGGGATTGGACCTTTCTGGATGGGTGAATAATACTGATCAGTAAGTGCTCCGTTATCATCAACTAAATCATTTCTGATCAGGTGGTTGTAGATCTTACGGGCTACATCAGGGGAGATGGTAACGCTCTTCCCCTCTGCATCAGTGAACGTCTTTCCAGTAAAGAGATCAGGCTCTACTATCCTGGGCCGATCAGCAACTGCTTCAGCCATCTCTTCCTGAAGCTGTCGGGCAAAGGAATCATAACTCTCGCTGGCTATTACCGTGAGTAGGTTGACAGAATGGATATCTTTTCCAAGGACTGAAGCATCCATCCTATCTCCGTTCCAGTTTACGCATAATCTCATCCCTCTACCAACTTCCTGGCGTTTCCTGATGTCAGAACTGCTTGACTTGAGGGTACAGATCTGAAATACATTTGGGTTGTCCCATCCCTCACGAAGGGCTGAGTGGGAGAAGATGAATCTGACTGGTTCGACAATATCCAAAAGACGCTCTTTGTCCTTCATGATCAGGTCATATGCAGAGACATCATCTGATGTAGTTTCTCTCCTCCTGACCTCACTATTTACAAAATGCTTCTTCTTATCTATTGAGAAATATCCCTGGTGTATATTGGTTACCTGAATATCCTTGAGATAATTCTTGTAAGCATCATCATCCAGGGTGAGTTCAAGATCCCTGACGGCATGTTGGTATTCATCCTCAAAAATATCTGCATATTCTCCGTTTTGTGCTTCTCCGGTATCATTATAGATACGGTACTTTGCAACTTCATCAATAAAAAAGAGGGTCAGT
>JAFGOM010000095.1 GCA_016926505.1 Methanospirillaceae archaeon | reverse complement strand
TCGGTTCCGCCGTCCCCGAAGTCCCACGCCCACATGGTCGGTCCTCCGGTTGAGAGGTCAGTGAACTGTACGGTAAGGGGAGCCGTTCCTGACGTAGGTGTTCCTGAGAAGTCAGCGACGATCTGCACCGCTCCCCCGGTTGAGAGATCCAGTTCCCGGGTGGTTCCTTCCTGGAAGATAGCAGTCTGATCTGCCGGACTACCGCCAATATAAAACGATATCTCGGGATCCCCTCCCTCAATATCTTCTTCGGTTGCAGAAACGACGAGACGGGAATCAAAAAGACTGGAACCCCCGTATACTCCAACGGCTTCTGTAGTGACCGTCCCCCTGCTTTCACCAGATATCTTTGCCTCAATAACGGTCCCGGCAGGTGCCGGAGCGCTGTTTATTGATACACTCCCATAAAATTCAGATGGAAGTGGTGGAATTGCTGATGCCGATACTGCGAGCATCAACACAATAATAGTAATTATTGCACTTGTTCTGAGCATGCTGTCTGCCTTCATCCTGTTTTTCCATCCTGTCAGTTATACTCTTAAGGTTTAACTATAGCCCTGATTATTTTTAATATTATCATCAGATCGATAGATTTTTGCTCAAAAATGATAGTGAAAGGATGAAACGTGACTAATGCCGGTTAGGAGTTCAAAAAAAACAGTTTCCATTTAGTGTGAGAATAAGGCTCAGATGGCTGTTTTAGAAAAAGAAAGGAGCATTTTTACGATTTCTCATCTATGTGCGCTTTTGTACATTCAGAACGCACAGTGAGGAATACCGGGCCCCTGACGTCAATTTTTTGGCTGGAATCGGTAATGAAACGCATAGCATGGTCTTCTATGTTGAGGTTGATATCCCCCGGAAGACGGGCAATCTTAATCTGGAAACGCGCATCCCGGCCGCAAAAAGCCGCCTGTTCAATATCGTGTGCGGCACGGGCCGCAACCGCATCAAGATAGGAGATGCCGGTTGCTACCCCTTCTTCCCGGACAAGGGTGAATTTTTCAGTATCCGGAACCCCGAGAATGGATCCGTTATGCACGTAAATATCATTAAAACATGCCGGACCACAGAGTTTTGCATTTTCTTCAGGTTCCAGAACAAACACCTTCACTGATACATCACCGATAATCCCTTCCCAGGCTGTAAAAGAGCAGGGTCCGGGATCGGTTGCATGTGCTTTTGCCGTCGAAACGATTGCCCCTGCCATCATGCGGCCTGCCTGTGTCTGTGGCTCACGGAGAAGAAGTACTGCTCGTGCAAGCTCAGGATCAGAATAATGCTTATGATAGAACTGGGGATGGCAGAGAACCCTGATATCATCTGCCCCGTATGCGATCATGGCAAGCCGCTCTACACCAAGCCCGAGGTTCATGACCGGTATCCCCACCCCGTACTCAGCAAGCGCTGATGGTGAGTAAAGGCCAAAGGTGGCGACCTCAACCCATCCATGAACCGGATGACGGGCATATACCTCGGTCTGTGTTCCCGGCATGTAATATTTCGATCGCTTCTCATCGGGACGGAACGAGAAGTCAGTATATCCGAATGCAGAGAGAAGGGAGTAACTGACGGCTTTCCCATCATCGAGAGTAACCTCCTCGTCAGCAATGATACAGGATGCAGAGTGATAACTCATAAGCCGTTTTGCATCTTCTGCCTGTTCCCGCCTGAAACAGCGGTCAACCGAGAATAATCTGATGGGATGTGGGGTTTTGTCCCAGATATTCCCGAGCGTTGCAAACCAGCCACTGGTCATATGGGAGCGGAGCGTTATGCGTGACGATTCCGGCCTTAATTCACGAAATTCAGGAAATACCTGGTCCAAAATCTCAATAACCTTTGCATCGTCTATCGCAAGTACCTCAGAGATGGCGTGAGTAAGTTCATCCCCGTCTATCTCGGCTTTTTTGTATGCATGAAGTGTCTCACGGAGCACCTCTTCGGTAGCCTCATCTATCACGGTTCCCGTTATTTTCTCGATCTTTCGTACCTGTTCTTTTCCGATACCAACATTCGGACGTGGCAACCCGCCCA
Source organism: Methanospirillaceae archaeon (assembly GCA_016926505.1). Lineage (GTDB taxonomy): Archaea > Halobacteriota > Methanomicrobia > Methanomicrobiales > Methanospirillaceae > JAFGOM01. Next base: position 32,075 of record JAFGOM010000095.1, on the reverse strand, counting down.
GGTAAAAGACACGGTCAAGCACGGCCATGGCTTCAGATCCAAACTGCTTGTAGACCTCCTTTTCATCGACCATTATCGGGTTTTCTGTCTCAGAAAATCCCATCATCAGGTATGTTTCCCGTAACCGCTGTATCGTGGCAAAGATAGGGTGCGGATCTGCCCGGGGATACCGGTAGACCGGGTATTGTTTTTCTCTTCCCGGAATGGAGAGAATTTCCGGTCCCCGGTGCCAGGCCTGTTCAAAATCACTCCTGGCTAATTTTTTGTACTCATCTGCATCAAACTTCATTTTTTCTTCTCCAGGCAGACCACCCGCGAGAGGAGATTTTCATCCATAAAGGTGTAAGAACTCATCTCACAAATGCTCATAGCAAAGTTTCGTATTCTTTCATGTTCCGGCATGTGCCGGCGGCTAAGCCGCTTCTGGCTGTACCCGACATGCATGTATCCCTTGACCTCAACAAACTGCGGACCTGCATCCTCAATAATCCGGGCATATGATTCAGGGTTATGATCATTTATCCCCTGTACAAGGGTTATCCTGATAGCAGACCGCCGGTTTGACAGGAGAGAGAGACTCTCTAATATCCTGTCCCAGTAGTCAGAATCCGGCCGTGCAATGGCAAGGTATGTCTCCCGGTCCGGAGCTGTCAGGGAGACGTACATCTGGTAGGGTCTGCAGGCCCGGAGCATATCAGGGTTCGTCCCGTTGCTTACCAGAAATGTTGTACAGCCCTGTGCATTAAAGAGATCAATTAACTCCGGGAGTTTTTCGTACAGGGTCGGTTCACCTGAGAGGGATATCGCTATCTGGTTTGGGATAAGGGACTCCTGGTACCGCACCGGATCAGCCCGGTAGGAGACCTTGTACCCGGCCAGTGCCTTCTTCTGGATCGAAGCCAGTTGCGATACAATCACATCAGGTTCAATCTGTCGTTTTTCAGGATACTCATGCTCAAATGAGCGCCAGCAAAAGAGGCAGTGCTGGTTACAGGCAAGGGTGGGTGTAATCTGGGCACAGCGGTGACTGTCGATCCCGTAAAACTGGTGCTTGTAACACATCTCTCCCCCGGTCAGTGCCCGTTTGCACCACATGCAGGGTTTGAGTGCAGCAGAAGAATCGGGGTGAAAGAAGAGATACCCCATCTTCTCAAGGCTTCTACATGGATCTGACGGCATCGATTCCAAGGGTGACAAGTGCCTCCTGTAAGGTATTCCGGGTTGCCTGTACCAGGGTGAGCCGACTGTTCCGGGTTATCTCTCTGGCCTTAAGAACCGGTTCGGCATGGTAAAACGAGTTAAAGAGGTCGGCAAGTTCGCGGGCGTACAGGGCAAGGAGGTGTGGTTTTTGTTCTTCTGTTACCTGCTCAATGACCGATGGGAACCGTCCGATATGTTTGATGAGTGCAATCTCGGAATCAGTCCCTATTTCTGTTGCATGGGTAAATTCACCTGCTTTATCAAGGATGCTGCAGGCCCGTGCATGGGCATACTGGATGTACGGGCCGCTCTGTTTCTCAAAATCAAGCGCTTCATCCCAGGAAAAGACCGTGCTCTTCTCAGGGATGGTCTTTATGATATCATACCTGATGGCAGCAATGCAGACCGATGTTGCGATGGCAATCCGCGTGGCTTCATCCAGTTCAGGCCGCCTCTTTGTCACCTCGTCCAGTGCACGGTCACGTGCTTCAGAGAGCAGATCATCGGCTGATATAAACTTCCCTCTCCTCGTGCTCATGGACCCCTCAGGAAGGGAGACGAACTCAAAGAAGATGATATCTGGTACCCGCTCGCCAAGCAGGCGGAGTGTTGCCTGAAGCTGGGTTCCGATTAACTTGTGATCAGCGCCGAGTACATCGATGACACGGTCAAAATTTCGTCCCTTCCACATGTGATATGCCAGATCCCGTGCAGCATACACACTGGTCCCGTCAGATCTCTGGAGAATGTAATCTTTCTCAAATCCAAACGATGACAGGTCCAGGGACAGGATGTCTGTTCTGGTTGCCTGGGGTAACCAGGATAATCTCGCAAGAAGCCGCTGTGTGTCGCCGTTCCTGATAAAATCGCTCTCATAGACAAACCGGTCGTGGGTAACATGGAGGCCTGCAAGGGTCTCTTTAAACCCGGAAAGGCACTGTTTCACCGGTTCTCTGAACCGGGCAACCGTTGCCGGGTCACCTGCCTCGACCCTCTGCATCAGAGAATCGATCTCAGCATTTTTCTCCGGGTCTGCCAGAAGAGCCTTGTTTGCCGTAACGTACACCTCTGCGATCCGGTGATCCCCTTTCCCGCCTGTTGTAATATCCTCCTTCTGCTCTTCTATTCCCCAGGCCACGATGGCAATCTGCCGACCCATGTCATTGACATAATACTGGACCTCAAGCTGGTACCCGGCTTTCCGGAAGCATCGTGCAAGCGTGTCACCGATTATCGTGTTCCTGATATGTCCCACATGCAAAGGACCGTTCGGGTTGGCACTGGTATGCTCAAGAACGATCCGGCCTTTCCGGGGGGGAAGGGATCCATATCCTTCCCTGACTGCGGCATCAAGGACTGCAGAGAGATACCGTGAATCAAAGATAAAATTCACATATGGTCCTGCAGCAACCGTGGTCGCCCACGCTTCCTCAAGAACCCGATCGTACACCTGTTCTGTTATCTGCTTTGCAATAAGAGCAGGTGATCTCTTCTCTTCCTTTCCCATGGCAAAGGCCACAGGAGATGCAAGGTCTGCATGATCTCCGCCGTCAATAAGGATGACATCATCCCGTCCGGTCACTTCCTTTAATATGGCGGTTATTTTAACGATTGCGTCAATATACATTAATATCCAGTCCTGTACCGAAGGATTCCTGCGATCCCGCCAAAGGCAGTATAGAGCTGGGATCCTTCTTCAAAGTCATCTGAAATAATTTCTACCGATGTATTTGAGGCATCGGCAAGTTTTGTTAATTCATCAACGATATCATCCTCTGCCGAGAGCACAAGCGGGGATGTGCAATCAGGACAGTTTCCCGGGTCATAATCATCGATATCCTTGCCTGCTTCGTTTCGAATGGTCACTTCGCTTGCATACCCGCAGTTTTCACAGACAAATTTCAGGCGTGACTGCCTGAGTTTTTCAGAGAGGAGAAGAATATCAACTGATCCGATAAGGAGATTCTCCCTGATGCTCTTCTCTCCATACGCAGCCAGACCATCGTCCTTAACCAGTTCTTTAAAGAACCTCTCCATGATCTGCTTCTCTTCGATAACTTCCTGGCCCTTGAGAGCATCTGCTGCAGCATCCACAAGTTCAGGCAGACCGCTCTCGTTCGTGTACGAGATGTCAAAAAGTCCGATGATACGCCTCTGGATCTCATGATGAAGGTAATTCCCTGCTTCAAACTCTTCTTTGGTCGGGGAGGGACCTCCGATAAGGACTCCCTTGAACCGTTCAAAGAAATCCTTCTCCTGTAAGAAGACATCACTGGACCTGTCTCCTATCTTTTTATAGAATTCGTGGATGGCTATCTCACGGAGACGCTGAAACCGGGCACTGGACTGTCCTCCTTTTCGTTGTTTCCCTGGAACCGTTGAAGTAACTCCCCCGATGGGTTCTATCCGGTTTCCCCGTAAAAATCCCCAGTACGCTTCCCGCCGGTCAAGAACAAGGAGGCCGTAGACGCACTTCTCTTCGAGCATTGCCAGTAACGGCTCGAGTTCAAAGGAAGAACTGCACCGGTACATGTATAGGTTCAGTGGTTCCGGGGGCATAACCACGTTACATTCAAGATCCTGGCGGTCTCCGTGTTTGTTGACAGCACCACAGAAGACGGCCATACCATTCTCAGGAGGTTTAGAGTAATATTTCAGGCGGGATAAAATGGAAGAGATGGCACTCTGAACATTGGTACGTGTCTGCTTGGACTTGATGTTTGAGCACTGCCCGAACTCATCGCGTAACTGCGCAGTGACATCATAGATCTGTTTATCAGGGGGAATGTAGAGAGATATCAGTTCCGTTCCGCTCCCCTCCTTGACCTGGAGCTTCTCTATCATCTTCTTAAAATCGTACTTCCGCCGTGCGTTATCCTTATGTGTTTCTTCGGTCATTGGGGAAACCTGCTGTATTGTGTTCTATTCATCTGTCAAAACGTCAGTGACTCTCTGCCCGGTTACCCGATCCTGGCAAAATATCCTCTCCCGTCTTTCTCTGGTAACCGGAATGAGATGAAAGCTGGTATATATTGTGTGACACAGCCCTTATATCTCTCTTGGTTGGCCTGCAGTGACCATTCAAAAATCAGGGAACCCTGAGTTTTGATCGATTCATTACCGGTCAGATAAGGGATAGTATCTGTTCATCAACCTCCCCGGTTATCCCGTGGGTTCCGTTGAAAGGAATACAGGGCGTATTGTTTCCTGCCCGCTCTGCAAATGATAAACCGGCAGCGTAGGGAATAATCGGATCAGGGGGTGCGTGGAAGATAATAACCGGTCTTGGTGCAAGGGTGGTCACTGCGATCTCAGGCTCAATGCTGTTCAGATATTGTCTGACCGGTTCATTCACCGAGAGGTTGGAGAATCCGAATCCTGCGGTGGATATCCCGATACATCCTGCAAAATCCGGTTCTGCTGCTGCTGCAATAACTGCATATCTCCCCCCGTTTGAGGATCCTGCAGCCCATATCGGGATGTTGCCATATAATCCTCTCAGGTAGTCTTTTCCCTGGATCATATCAGTGATGATAAGGTATGTCTGTGGCCATTCTCCATCGAGGTATGCCCTGATATCAGTTTTTAGATCAAAGGGGTGACCCGGTGTCTCCCCGCCGTTTCCCCTGACATCGATGATTAAAAAAGCGATAGAATGGGCTGCAAAGAAGTACGCCCTGTCCCGGTGACCACTGGCAGGAACACCGGCACCCGGTGCGTACACGACAGCCGCCCGGGGGTTTTTCGGACCTGCAAGGATGGCATTGACATCACCACTATGGGTATGGAAGGTAATTTTTTCCGTTATTATCCCGTCTTTTTCTGATATGATATCTTCTGTTGCGGTAACTGGCGGGAGTGTAAATGTGAGTGAACCATCCTGTCCGATATGATAGGATGGTTTTTCGGTCACCTGCGGGGATGTTGTGCATCCGGTTACTGCGAGGAAGGAAAAAATAAGCATAATAAGCAGGATGCCTGCGCTATTCAGGCTCATGGTTTTTCCTCATGTACTGATGAAACAGGCATATGGTCTTTGCATCCATGATCATACCAGAATCTATCATCTTCTGAACATCGGGTATAAAAAACCGGTGCAACTCAATAATCTCGTCCGTATCCATCTGATACGCACTGCTGGGTGAGAGATCGAGGGCAGTATAAAGCCAGATCTTCTCAGTGGTATATCCGGGAGTGGTGTAGATATATCCACAGGGAATGATCCGGCCGGCAGCAAGACCGGTCTCTTCGATGAGTTCCCGGTGTGCGGTATTGAGTGGATCTTCACCTGGTTCACAGGCACCTGCCGGAACCTCGAAGATGTAAGACTCAATGGCAAACCGGTACTGCCTGATGAGATAACAATACCCATCCTGTATCGGGAGAACTGCTACCGCATTATTCGGGTGTACAATGATACCTTCCATCTCTCTGCCGTTAGGAAGATTCACGGTTTTCTTTTCAATTTTGAGGCGGTTTCCGTTGTAAAGATACATAGATAATTCCTATATTCCCGGGTACGGATAGATAGAACCCACATCCGGTATAATGGTTTTGCGGCAGAGAACGGCTGAAAAATGAGAATGATATTGCCTCAATCTCATTCTGGAAAGGGCTGTTTCAGGGGTAGGATGTTTACCTCCTGGAACAGATGGGTGTATGAGGCGATGGTGTCGAAGTACTGATTAGGAAAGGATGAGTACCTGTAGATACATTTGTAATAGCATTTTCCGGATGTCTGGTGGAAGGGCATCGCACGAATGTATCCAACGGTACAAGGAGGTTTTTTTGAGTTCTGATGCAAACAGGAGGATTAGCCCGGCAGGAGGGCCGACGAAAGATGAGATCCTGGCCATATCTCTGTTTAAACTCGATCCTATGGCAGATGATGTATGTGCTGACCTCGGGTGCGGGACTGGAAAGGTATCCCTGGCGCTTTCAGGCTGTGCACGAATCGTTTATGCAGTTGACCGGCGCCGGGAAGCGTATGAATGGACGAAACATGAGGCAGAAGCAGGCGGGATATCAAATATTATCGCTCATCATACCGATGCGGTCAGTTTTCTCTCTGGAATTTTTCACCTTGACTGCGCATTTATCGGGGGCACACGGGATCTTTCTGAGATAATTACACACCTGCATCGTCTTGCGATACGAAGGGTAGTCATCAATGCCGTGCTGCTCTCCTCTGTCAACACTGCTCTCGAGACCCTGAAACAGTATGACATGTTTGATGAGATCGTGCATGTCCAGGTTTCCCGGTCTCATTCGATCGGTGATGGTCTCATGCTCAGACCAATTGATCCGGTCTTTATCATAACAGGCGGGTGTTTTTGATGCTGACTGCGGTAGGGCTCGGTCCCGGTGATCCCGGTCTCCTTACCCTTCATGCGGTATCACACCTCAAAGGAGCAGATACGGTCTTTGTTCCCGGCGGTATTGCACAGAGGCTCGTGGAACCGTACTGTGTTCCCGAAGTGCTTTCGTTTCCGATGAGTTATGATGATAATGAAATTTTCGCCAGTCTTGTGAAGAATGCCGATCGCATTGCAGCGGTTGCAGAGGAGGGGTCTGCAGTCTTTGGTATCATCGGGGATCCGCTGGTCTTCTCGACCTTTTCACGGCTCTGTTCTGTGTTAAAAGAACGTTATCCCGGGGTTCTGATAGAGACCGTTCCCGGGGTAAGTTCGGTAACCGCGGTGACCTCAGCGGTTGGCCTGCCGATCCAGGGAAGTTTCTCGGTATCAGACGGATCACCATACCGCACCCATGTCAGGATGAAGGTAACAAAGCCCCGTCTTGTTGCAGAGGAGTTACGGCATGAAGGATACTCCCGGATAGTCCTTGTTGAGCGGATGTTTATGGATGAGATGGTGGTATATCCCGGAGATGCGCTTCCGGAGAAGAGCAACTACTTCTCGATTCTGTTTGCAGGCAGGGATGAGGGGGAAGAGCGATGAAAGGCACGGTTTTTTTTGTCGGAGCCGGTCCCGGTGATCCCGAACTTATCACCGTGAAAGGGAGAAAACACCTCGATGAAGCAGATGTTTTGGTATATGCAGGATCACTCGTAAACCCGGAACTTGTACAATCCTGTCCTGCAAAAGCAAAATATGACTCGAACGGGATGAGCCTGGCTGAGATGATCCCGATTCTGGTTCGCGGTGCACAGGCAGGCCTTCATGTAGTTCGACTTCATTCAGGGGATCCAAGCCTGTACGGGGCTATTGTCGAGCAGATAGAACTTCTGTCCCTGCAGGGAATAGATTCTGAAGTAATACCCGGGGTTTCTTCGCTCTTTGGAGCGGTGGCAGCCTTAAATACCCAGCTCACCCTGCGCGGAGTATCTGAGTCAGTAATCATCACGAGGCCAAAAGGAAAGACACTTTTACATGACCATATCTCTGAATACTCCCGGTTTCATGAGACAATGGCCATCTTTCTCGGGTCAGATAAATTTGATGAGATAACGGCACGGGTTGCATTTCCTCCTGATACTCCCGCAGTTGTGGTATACCACGCAACCTGGCCGGATCAGCAGATCATAACCGGCACGGTTCGTGATATCGCAGAAAAAGCTGAAGCTGCCGGTATCAGGAGTTCGGCTCTGCTCCTCATTGGACAGGTCTTCTCCCCAAAACCTCCCGGCCATGAGAGATCGTACCTGTATGGTGAGAAAAAAAACGACCATGAATGAGATTGCGGTAATTGCCCTTCCCATCCATGCAGATGCACAGAGGTCTGTTGCAGATGCTGTCAAAGGGAGGATTCTTCCCTATCGTGATGACGTATTTGAGAGTGCAATGGCCTCCTGTCGTGGTATTATTGCGATCATGGCAACCGGTATTGCAGTGCGAAAGATAGCGAAAAACCTCTCTGATAAATGGCATGATCCGGCAGTGGTCGTGGTAAGCCCGGATCTCAGGTATGCCATCCCGCTTATCGGGGGTCATCACGGGGCAAACGAACTCGCAAAACTGCTCTGCACGACGATGGGTGTAATCCCGGTCATTACTACTGCAACCGAGGCGGCCGGCCTTGAGGCGGTCGAGGTGATTGCAGACCGGGAAGGTCTGCGAATCATAAACCGGGAATCTACCCGAATGGCAAACACGGCCATCCTCGCGGGGAATGCCGGAATTTACCGTGTCCCTGATCCCGGAATGGTGATAGCCGGTCCCGGGGTATCGTTCCTCGTTGATGAGGGTATCTACTCGGTCGGGATTGGCTGCCGCCGGGGTGTCTCGTCAGAAGAAGTGCAGTCTGCTGTTATGCAGGCACTGGCCGATGCTTCCCTTCACGAGGATGAGGTTGCTATCTACGCATCAACACGTTTAAAAGTCGGTGAAACCGGGCTTATTGATGGTGTACGGGCGTGTAAGGGAGTACTAATCTTTCTTGATGACAGGGTGATAAATGCAACAGCATCCCCGACGAAATCTGCAGCAGAGAGACTTGGACTTGCCGGTGTTGCAGAACCGGCTGCCCTTGCGGTATCACGGAAAGGAGAACTTATCATGGAGAAGAAGATATATGGCAACATCACCATCGCAATCGCCAGATAAACCATTGGGCAGGCTCTCGGTTGTCGGACTCGGTCCGGGAAGTGAAGAGATGCTCACGTACAAGGCAGTCAAAGCCATACAGAATGCCACGGTCATCATCGGAAACTCGTTTTACCTCGACCAGATATCTTCGCTGACAGAGGGAAAAGAGATTATTAAAAGCAGTATGGGGCAGGAGGTAAACCGGGCACGTGAGTCGGTACGACGTGCAGAGACCGAGCATGTCGTGATGATCAGCGGCGGGGATCCTGGTATTTATGGAATGGCAGGCATCGTTCTTGAAGTTCTGCTTCATGCTGGTTCGCATATCCCCTTTGAGGTGATTCCCGGCGTTACCGCTGCGAGCGCCGGGGCTTCCCTGCTGGGCTCGCCATTGTCAGGTGATTTTTGTGTAATCAGTCTCTCGGATCTGCTTACTCCCTGGGAGGTTATCGAGAAACGTCTGCATGCCGCATTCTCGATGCAAGTCCCGGTGGTTCTGTATAATCCCAAAAGCAGGAAGAGAGTAGAGCAGTTCTCTCTCGCGATGCGTATCGCAGGTATCTATCTCGCACCGGAAACACCGGTCGGCATTGTTCAAAACGCCAGCCGACTCGATGAGAAGGTATTTGTCTCAACGATTGCCGGGGTAACTGAAATGACGGATATGGTTGATATGCACTCGGTTGTCTTTGTGGGCGGCAATGAGAGTACTTCATGGAGGATGAATGGAAGAGAAGGAATTATCACGAGAAGGGGATACCATACCAGGTATGTATACTGATATCGGGGCTGATACAAAGGAAGGATATGCCATCTCACAGGCTTCGCGCAGGATGGCACGGGATGCAATCGGTGATTTTGGACCAGAAGATCGCATCCGTCAGCGATGCTCAATCGCGGTCGGTGATTTTGCCATGGCCCCCCTCATGTGGTTCTGCCATGATCCCATCAATGCAGGTCTGCATGCTCTCTCAAAAAAAGCAGTTATTATTACTGATATCAGGATGGTACAGACCGGTATCCAGAAAAGGGGTCATGAATCAGAGGTGATCTGTGCTCTTGATTATGGCAGTGACCTGTCAGAAGAGAGAGGAATTACCCGCACCTCTGCCGGCTTCCTTGCGTTGCAGGAGAGACTGGAGGGATCGATCATCGTGATCGGCAATGCGCCTTCAGCCCTTCTCACCCTTTGTGCCGGGATAGAGCGCGGGATCCTCCCTGCAATCGTTATCGGTATTCCGGTCGGGTTTGTGAACGCAGCAGAATCAAAGAAGATACTCAGGCTGCTAAACATTCCATCAATCTCAAACAGCGGGACCCGTGGCGGAACTCCGGTTGCGGTTGCTGCGATGAATGAGATAATCACCATATATGCCGAAAATCGATAAGCCACCGATATCCGGTTCCGTTCTGTCAGATCCGGTAAGCGGGTTTGTGTATCCTCCCTCCTGGATTGCTGCCTGTACTGATGCATCATCACTTGAGCGTGTCAGGCAGGGACTGGCAATCCTTACTGCATCGGGAAAGGTCCTTCTTCGGGGCTACACAACCGGCACGACCGCAGCTGCTGCCTGCAAGGCAGCAATCCTTTCATTGCAAAGACCGGTTCATACTGTGGAGATAACCGTGCCTGCCGGTCTTACCCTTTCAATCGGGGTAACCGGGCTTGATGGTACCGGGCAATGCAGAAAATACTCAGGAGATTATCCGTCTGATGCCACGTCCGGGCTTCTTGTTATTGCTTCAGCTACTCCCTGCAGAGAAACGGAACTTTTTGCAGGAGAAGGTATTGGCAGATGGGAACGTGATACTCCCCGTTTTTTGAAAGGAGACCCGGCGATCAGTCCCACGGCACGGGAAGAGATAGAAAACGCCATTGCCGAGGCCCTGCGAGAGATCGGCCTTTTCGGGGTCGCGGTATCTGTTTGTGTTCCAAAAGGATCAGAGGTAGCGCTCCAAACGCTGAATGAGCGGGTTGGTGTTCTTGGGGGGATATCGATCCTTGGGACCACCGGTCTTGTTGAACCCTGGGACGACCACCTTGAGGAATCGATCTATTCGCAACTGGCAACTGCAACAATGCCTGTTCTTACCACCGGGCGTATCGGTATGAAGTATGCCAGGATGTATTTTCCTGAAAATGAAGTAATCCTTGTCGGTTCCCGCATTGACGCGGCTCTCTCCCGGGTATCAGGAAAAGCGATTCTATGCGGTCTTCCAGGGCTTATTCTGAGATACATAAACCCGGACATTCTCAAAGATACTTCCTGTAAAACCGTTGAGGAGATGGTACCTGATCCCGGCTTTCCGGATCTACTCCTGTATGAGTTGTCGCAGTATAAACAGAAAAGGCCGGATGTGCGTGTTGTCATTACCGGCAGGGATGGAAGGATTCTCGGAGAGAGCCCATGAAGATCGTCGGGGTCGGGTGTGGTCCGCTCCAGATCACCCTGCAGGCAGTTGCGGTCCTGACAGAGGCTGAAGTAATCTATGGATCATCCCGCGCACTTGCCCTTGCTGCTCCCTACATCAAACCGGGATGTGATATCCATACGATAACCGATTACCGGTCGCTCACGTCTCCTGGTCCGGAAACGGTCATCGTCTCAACCGGTGATCCGATGCTTGCCGGTCTCGGGTACCTTGATGGTGATGTCATTCCCGGAATTTCATCCCTCTGTTACGCCGCTGCAAAACTCCACATCCGGATCCAGAATATTATCGTAGTTAATGCCCATGGCAGAGATCATACAACTGCAATCCGTACGGCAATCGTGGAGTTGCAACGGAATAAGATTATTTTTCTTCTTGCCGATCCTGCGTTTGATACTACCACTCTTGCGAAAAACATTCAGTCAGCCGGGCTTTTTTGTGAGATTATCATTTGTGAAGCACTCGGATATCCGGAAGAGAAATTTATCAGAGGGACCTCAGAATCATCACCAATACCTGACAATGAGTTGTTCTCAATTATCATCTCGCAAAAAGAGTGATCAGAAAAGACAAATATGGTTTACCTCCTTTTATGGCAGTCAGCCAGTTGGGGGGGGAAAGGAGGTAACGTCCGACTCGTATTGGATATACTCCTCCTACAACAGTGATGATCAAAAACTTGTGATGGGGGGGTGTGATTCTTTGATCGTTCACATATTACATCAGGTGTGAATGGATGGGGGTATCAGTAATACATATCCAACCTGTTGCAGAGAGGATAATAATAGATTATCTTTGAGATATTTAATATTAAGCATCGAGGTCATTTCCAATCTGCAAAAGGAGTCTGAATAATAAAGGGATATATAGGCAACTTAAATTGACCCTGAATATGGCTTAAATTTCAATTCAAATACAGCAACTTTATTAATCCAGATGGCCTATAATGAATTGTGAAAAAGTTAACCCGTATCAAGAAGATCAACGGTCATGAGTATATCTACGAGGTTACCTATTTTTACGATAAAAAAACCAAGCGGACCAAGCAGAAGAGCAAGTATCTCGGCAAGAATGTCGATGGAAAACCGGTTCGTATCCGCGAGCAGGCAAAGCATCCCCAGAAGGCCTATGATCTGGGTGCATTCCTCCCCTACCTGTCAGTAATTGATGATATGCAGCTTGGGGATCTTCTGGAAGAGGATTTGACCGTCCAGGAGAGCCGCATGGTTATCGTTATTGCCCTTGCCGGTCTCATGAATCCGGATGCCATGTACAATATCGGCAGCTGGTACAACGGAACCATACTATCCCGTTATTATCCTCTGCTACACCTGACTACCGCAGGGATAACCCGGCTCTTAAAAAAGATTGGGGAGAGTGATATCAGCAGGAGGTTCTGTACCCGGTTTGTGAACAATCTTGAGGTCACCGATGCCTTTCTCTCTGATATTGCCCTTGATATCACGAATAACCTGCACCATGGTACGATAGATCTCCTCAATGGAAACGGCTCAGGACAGCCGAAGAACCGGATCTCACTGGTTGTTGATAAGGAAGAAGGTGTCCCGGTCATGTACTTACAAAGAACCGATCCAATTACCGATACCCAGACGATAAAAAAACAACTCACTGAGATATCAGGTGTCGGAATTGAAAATGTGACGCTTGTCATGGATGGTTCTTTCTTTTCAACGATGAACTTTTACGATCTCATCTTTGGTGCCACACCCTTTATCGTCCCGGTATCAACCCGGAGCAGCATCGTTTCACAGGTAGTCGAAGAGTGCAGTATCGACATGATGCATCCGAAGAAGATGGTGATGTATCAGAATGAGAGTCTTTTTGTTCAGCCGATCATTCTTTCTTCAGCACAGGCACCGATTAAAGGGTACCTGTATTATTATCCCCAGCAGGGAGATACAATGCAGCAGCGTTTTTCTGATGATCTTGCTCGTATTATTAAAAAACTGGATAAATTGCGGGTTTATGCCTGGATGAATCCTCATGAGACGATACGCGAGGTGGCAGGTGATCTTGAACCATTCCTCTCCTGGGAAGAAAAAGACGGAGAACTTCGGGTAAAACAGAAAAATAAAGTGATATCCCGGCACACAAAACACTTTGGTAAATTCGTCCTTCTGTATGCAGGGAAGGATTTTGAATGGGATGAATGCCTGGCCAGGTATCGGGAAAAGAGCGAGGATGAACAGATCCTCTCCCGATTAACAAAAAACATTGATATCTATCCACAAACCGTAAATAGTGAGAAGATCAGGCAGGGCGTTCTTTTTACCTCCTTTCTTGCCCTTCTCCTTCGCAGAAAGGTTAACCGGATCCTTATCCAGAGCGGGCTTGCGAATATCTATAGTTACGAGCGTCTTTTTTTGGAACTGGAATCAATACGCCTGATTGAACTCGCCAACCAGAAATCCATGGTGAGTGCATTGACAGGAAAACAAAAGGAAATTCTCTCGACATTAAAGATATCTCCTGATATTGTGTAAGATCAGGATACCTGTAGGCTGCCTAATCAAAGTTTTAGGCGGGTTATCTCCTTCATTTCATATCACGGGACCGAACCGTTCATCACCTCTTGTGGTACCGGGTCTCTCCCAGCCCGGTGCATACAATAAATATATATAATGACAAGATGTCATATTAGGCAATCTGAATAGGAAGCGATTGGTGCTTTTTTTCGAATAAAAATTACATTAACAGAATACAATGGAAAAATAAATTATCAGGTTATTCTCATGATACCGCGTACGGTCGTGATAATACCATCCCGCTCCATCCCCCTGATGATCTTTTCTGCCCTCTCCCGGTCCGTGGTGATATGAGCAATCACTACGTCCGCTGGTACCGGTTGGTTTAAAAGCAGGAACCTGATAATCTCACCCCTTACCTGGCGGTCAGATCCAAAAAAAGAGGACTGTCGGGTGTAATGGCGACTCCTTCTGTTAGGATTTTTACCGCTTTTCGCAAGCATTGTGCCGTAATCCATGAGTGCATAGTACCATTCCCGTGGGTTTTTTGGATCGAGAGCCTTTGCCACAAGGGGGAGGATCTCGTCATCCCTGACAATGACATTGCATGGAAAGAAGAAGTGAATAAAGACACGCCTGATGTTTGTCTCGATGAAGATGACCGGTTTGTTGAATGCGAACGCAACGACTGATGCTGCCGTCGCGCGTCCGATACCGGGAAATGTAACCAGTACTGCTTCATCAGAAGGCAGAATTCCTGAATATTCTTCGGTGATTTTTATTGCTGATAATTTGAGATATCGCGCCCGGCGGTTATAGCCGAGCCCCTGCCATTCCTGCAGAATTGCTGATAATTCTGATCCGGCAAGCGTGTAGAAATCAGGAAACCGTTCCACAAAAGAGGGATATTTCTCAATAACCCGTGGTACCCGGGTCTGCTGGAGCATTACCTCTGATACGAATATATGATAGGGATCCGGGTGGTTTCTCCACGGCTGGATTCTTCCCTGACGATGGTAATACTCCCATATAACCTCTCGAAACTGATCGATGAATTCGATTGCAAAGATAGGATGTCCGTCTTTTGCAGTCGTCTGCAGGTCACTTTCCATCCCTGGCAAATCTCCTCTCTGGTCAGGCAATTTCATGGATGACTCTTCTCCTGCCTGTCAGATCCGGTGAAACATCTTCTGCAGGTGCGATGCCGGAAACTGGATCATGGTTGGGCGTCCGTGGGGACACGTATAAGGGGCGGTTGTCTGCACGAGCTGCGAGAGGAGTTCTTCTGCCTGGTGAGGGAGAAGGATTGTTCCTGCCTTGATAGCTCCCCGGCATGCAATCATCCGTTCTATCACATCACGCATCATCTCTGGTTTTTTAATCTTCTCTTCGATGAGGGCATCCAGGATCTCGTGTATTATTCCTATCTCTTCCTGTCTGTTCAGCATCACCGGCACTGCACGAACCTGATAGGTATCCTTTCCGAATGACTCGATGATAAACCCGATCTCTGCAAGAACAGGAAGGGCATTTCGCATCACGGCAGTCTCCGGCAAGGACAGAGAAAGAATCCGGGGAACGATCAGTTCCTGTGACTGTGGCGACTCGTTTGCAGCCATCCGGATCTGGTCGAACCTGATACGTTCATGTGCAGCATGCTGGTCGACCAGTACCATCCCCCCCTCTGCGGTAGATGCCACGAGGTAGGTGGCATCGATCTGCCCGATATATATGAGACGGGGAATGTCATGAACCGGAACACTGTTTGTGCAGGGGAGTTGCGTCTGCCTGAGCTGATACCCGCTTCTCCGTAACCGGACAGGGGAAACCTCATATACTCCGGATTCCGCAAAGGCAGGGGTCACCTGCTGCTGGTAGTTGCGATACAAAACAGGTTCCTTTTCGGTTCGCGGTGGTTGTGGCAGTTCTTTTTGGGTTTCATCTTGCCGATCCGGCAGGGAAAGGAATATCGGTTTTGCACTGCTTACCGGGATCAGGTTCTGTGCAAAAAGTGTCTCCTCTACCGTTTCACTGATTGCTGACAGTACAGCCGGTTCATAAGAGAACCGTACCTCCCGCTTTGTCGGGTGCACATTCACGTCAACATCTGCGGGATTAAGCGATATCCCGAGTATGGCTACCGGAAAAAGCTTTGGCATGAGCAGGGTATGATATCCGCGCCTGATTGCCTGCTGGATCGATAATGACTGGATTCGACGGCCATTCACAGAGATCATGATACGCCTGCTGCTCTGGCGGTACAGCGATGGTAACGAGATGTAGCCGGTAAGACCCATGCCATCCCGTTTCCGGGACAGAGGGATCATATGCTGCATATCAGCAGGATAGAGTGTCTGTAATACTTCTTTTAAGGTAGAGCACCCGTGTGTCGAGATCTTGAGAACTTTGTTTAACCGGTACCGAAAAGTTATGGAAGGATAGAGGATGGCAAACCCTTCAATGACATCTGCAATACGAGCGGTCTCGGTAGCGACCGTCTTCTGGAATTTTTTCCTGGCAGGGGTGTTGTAAAAGATATTCTCGATACCGATGCTTGTCCCTGCAGGTGATCCGATCTCGCGGGCAGAAATGACTTGTCCGGCACTGATAATGTACTCAGAACCGTTCTCTGGTTCTTCTCCTGTACTCGAATCCCGGCCCCGTGCACGTGTCCGTAATGTTACACAGGCAACAGAAGCGATGCTGGCAAGGGCTTCTCCCCGAAATCCTAAGCTGATACATCGTGAGAGGTCATCTGCCGAACGGATCTTGGAGGTGGCATGGGGTGTGAATGCAAGGGGTATATCACCCTTTCTCATTCCTATTCCGTCATCAGTGACCGTAATTGAGGTTATATCCGTGCGGCCTGCCCTGATGGCAATCGTTACGTCAGTTGCACCGGCATCGATGGCGTTCTCGATAAGCTCCTTTACGATAGATGCAGGGCGTTCAACAACCTCTCCGGCAGCTATCTGGTTTACGGTCTTCTCATCAAGGATTCGGATCTCCTCTCCCTGCCGGCTGTATTCTGGTCTACTCATTGCTGTGTGCCCGTGCCCGGTCAACCAAATCATAAAGGCAGGTCAGTGCCTCAAGTGGGGTCATTTTTTCAGGTACTAAATCTGCAATCTCCCTTATTATCGGGTTTTCGTTTTGTTTTTGTATCTCTGGTGCATCGATGAGGATCATCTGGGTGTAGCGCTTCACCCCGCCACCGGGATGATGTCTGCCTGATATGATATCAGAAAGAAGTTCCCGTGACCGGCTCACCACAGGGTCCGGAATACCTGCGAGTTCTGCAACATGGATACCGTAACTTCGGTCAGTAGCACCGGGGATAAGCCTGCGGAGAAAGGTTATCTCGTTATCATGTTCCCGCACGGCAAAATGGGCATTTAATACCCGTTTTAACTCATCCTCGATACCTACCAGTTCATGAAAATGAGTTGCAAAGAGGGTTCGTGCTCCTTTCAGCCGTTTTGTGTGGATATATTCCAGTACCGCCTTTGCAATGCAGTACCCGTCAAGCGTGCTGGTTCCCCTGCCGATCTCATCGAGAATAATCAGGCTCTTATCGGTATGATGTTGCAGAATCGTTGCGAGTTCGAGCATCTCGACCATAAATGTTGACTGTCCTGATGCAAGATCGTCAAAGGCACCAACCCGGGTAAAGACACGGTCAACGATACCGATGTGTGCATAGGATGCCGGTACAAAACTCCCCATCTGTGCCATTATCGTGATAAGTGCCACACTGCGCATGTAGGTTGATTTTCCTGCCATATTTGCGCCGGTGATAATGAGTATCTGTTCATTTTGTGCATCAAGGACGGCGTCATTGGGGACAAACTGTTCAGGCATTCCTGCCTCGACTACCGGGTGCCGGCCATCACGGATGAGAAGTCTCATGTCATCCCCCAGTTCAGGCCTGACATACCGGTTCCTGAGTGCAACCTCGGCGAGACCTGAGAACCGGTCTATCTCACCGATGGCTGTTGCAATTCTCTGAAATGCAGGTAGTTCCTCTGAGAGGGTCTCAAGAAGCCGGGTAAAGAGTTCCTGCTCAATGGAAAGAAGCCGCTCGTCAGCAGTGGTTATCTGCGTCTCAATCTCCCGAAGTGCCGGTATCGTGAATCGTTCCCCGTTTGCTGTCGTCTGCTTCCGTTCGTAGGTGTCAGGGACGAGATGAAGGTTTGCTTTTGTAACCTCGATAAAGTATCCGAAAATTGCATTGTACCTGATTTTTAAGGATTTAATTCCGGTTCGCTCCCGTTCTTCCTGCTCGAGTGATGCGATATAATACTTCCCGTCACGGGAGATTGTTTGTAGTGTATCAAGGTTCTCGTGGTATCCCTCCCTGATAACCCCGCCCTTCCTTGTTGTAGCAGGAGGATCGTCTACGATAGCCCGCGATATGAGCGATATGGTACTGTTCATGTCCTCAATCTTCTCAAAGATTCCGGATAAGGGCCTGGAATCAGCTTGTTCCTGCAGATCGGTCAGGTACAGCTCCCTGATGCTGCCTGCGGTTTGTAAGGAATCGCAGAGGGTTACCAGGTCCCTCGGGCTCGCATTCCCGTACCCGATACGGCCTGCGATGCGTTCGATATCAGCGTAACCATGCAGGAGATGGCGTATATCCAGGCGAAGGGATGCCCGGCTGATAAAAAATTCAACCGCATCAAGTCGTTGGTTAATCAGTGGGATATCAGTCAGGGGTGCTGAAATCTCTTTTCGTATGAGCCTTCTTCCCATCGGTGTCTGTGTCATGTCGATGGTTTCGATGAGGGTTCCCTTCTCGGTCCGGTCCCTGATGTTGGCTATTAGTTCCAGGTTACGAAGGGTCGTTGCATCGAGAATCATCTGTCCTGATGCAGGTGCAGTTATTCCGGTGATATGGGTGAGATCGGTAAACTGGGTCATCTTTGCATACGAGAGGGCCGCTCCGGCAGCCCTGATCGCAGAGAGATCCCCGGCGGGAAGGATTGTACGGGTCTCCCCGCCTTCCCCTCCGGGAAACTGGGCATCCAGTGTTGCACGGGCATTTTCTTCATCAAACAGGTCCGGTGCTACGACTGATACGACAACCCCCCTGTCAGCAAGCATGTTTAGGATAGTATCCGGGGTGTCAGAAGGAATGATGCATTCTTCTGGTCTGAACCGGGCAATATATGAGGATAGGTTTGTACAGGCAGGATCCCACTCCCGTGAAGCAGCATAAAACTCACCGGTTGAAACCTCGAGAAAGGCCATTCCAAGGCGCTTCGGTCTTTTACTCGTGATAAGGCTCATGAGGTAACGTGCCCGGTCAGATCCGATAAGTCCGGCATCGATGACGGTTCCGGGAGTAACTACCCGTACCACGTCCCTTTTTACAATTCCCTTCGCAAGTTTCGGGTCTTCTACCTGTTCACAGATGGCAACCTTGTATCCTTTGCTTATCATGCGGGCGAGATACCCTTCAACCGCATGGTAGGGAACTCCGGCAAGGGGGATACTCTCGCCGTTTACCCCTTTTCCGCGTGATGTCAGGGTAATCTCCAGTTCCCGTGCACAAATCTCGGCATCTTCGCAGAATGTCTCGTAAAAATCACCCATCCGGAAGAAGATGACACAGTCGGGATACTGTTTCTTGGCAGCATAAAACTGCTGCATCGCAGGGGTAATCTTCTTCCCTGCCTCTCCCATCTCTTTTTTTCGGGTTGGCACGACATTTGTATCGGTTGTGCCGGTTTTTAATCCATCACTCATTCCTTTAGTGTATATTGGATCCCTCCTGCAATAACAGTGGTGAATTGACCGGTCATTCATTCCTCCCGATCTCCTGTCTTCCGTTCTCCGGTACAAAAATACCATTTCTGTCGTTAGAAAAGAGAGAGATCGGGTGAGAGTGAAATATGTTTAAGCAGCAATAAAAGAGACATGTACACATGAAGGTAGCCATTATCGGCGCATCAGGATACACCGGAGGGGAGCTTTTCCGTCTCTTGACAGGGCATAACCGGGTTAGCGTTACCTGTGCCACTTCGCGACAACTGGCAGGAAAACCGGTGACAACGACCCACCCGCATCTTACCGGTTTTACCGATCTGGTCTATACCAATCCGGATATCAACTCACTTGACGTTGATATTGCATTTCTTGCGGTACCCCACACCGCAGCGATGCAGTATACAAAGGATCTCATCGATCGGGGAATTAAGACCATTGACCTCTCTGCTGATTACCGGTTGCCACAACCGCTCTATGAAGAGACCTATGGTGTTGTCCATAGCAACTTTTTTTCAGCCCCCTACGGAATCCCTGAGTTGCACCGGAAAGAGATTCAGGGCTCTTCGTTTGTTGCAAATCCCGGATGTTTCCCGACCGGTGCAACCCTGGCCGCGGCACCCCTCGCAAGGGAGGCACATACCATCATTTATGACTCTAAGACCGGCGTTTCGGGAGCTGGCGATAATCCTTCAGAGACGACCCATTATCCGAACGTTGGTGATAATTTTGTTGCGTACAAGATGACCTCCCACCGCCATCTTGCCGAGATGCGCCAGGAACTCCTCTCCCTTGGTTCAAAGGCAACGTGTTACTTTACTCCCCATCTCCTGCCGGTAAACCGCGGAATTCTGACGACAGCACACATTCTTCTTAATTCCCCCATTACCCAGGATGAGGCTGAGAGGATATACCAGGATTATTACCGCAATGAGTACTTCATCAGGTACCAGCGGCCGACCCTGCATGCGGTACGGGGTTCAAACTTCTGTGATATCATGATAGAAGTATCAGAAGACCGGGTGGTGGCGGTCAGTGCAATCGATAACCTTGTCAAGGGCGCCAGTGGCCAGGCTATCCAGAATATGAATATTATCTGCGGATTTCCCGAGAATGAAGGACTTGCCATTCCGGGAATGCTTCCCTGAAAAACCGGTGATAACCATGAAAGTACATGATGTAATGACAAAAAACCCGGTTGTCTGTGATGTTTCAGACACCGCAAGTACGATCGCAGGACTGATGAGAAAGAACCGGATCGGTGGTATCCCGGTTATCAGGGATTCCCTCCTCGCCGGCATCATCACTGAGACCGATATCCTGCAGTTACTGAAATCTCCCGGCCCTTCCGATGACCTCTGGCTCCCTTCACCCCTTGAGGTTATCGAACTCCCAATCCGTGAGTTTATCAACTGGGAAAATACGAAAAAAGCACTTTCTGATATCGGTTCTGTCCCTGCCCGGGATATCATGAAACACCCGGTCATAACCATCACCCCTGATGCTGATATCGAGACTGCAGCGGATCTGATGCTTACCCACAAGATAAACCGGCTTGTTGTTGTATCTGATGAGAAGGTGGATGGTATCATAACAAGGCAGGATATCGTATGGAGTGTCGGGCGTGAGTGATAACAGGGTTTTACCTGATGGTACAATCCGATCACTCTGCGGAGTAAGCGGGGTCAGGTGTGCAGGAACGAAAGAAGGGAAGTTCGGACTTGCCCTTATTGAGGCACCCGGGGAGTCCGCGGCTGTATTTACGAGAAACGTTGCAAAGGCAGCTCCTATCCTTCTTATGCAGGAGCGGATAAAGCGGGGAAGACTTGAGGCAATACTTGTCAACAGCGGTTGTGCCAATGCTCTTACCGGCAGGAGAGGTCAGGCAGATGCAATGAGTATGGCAGAGATAGCGGCAGAGAAACTCTCCTGTAGTCCTGATGCGGTCGGAGTTGCATCTACCGGGGTTATCGGAAGATACCTGGATCTTCCGCGTATTGAGAAGCAATGCTCTTTGATAGCTCCCCGGCTCTCACGAAGCCCTGCCGCTGAGTCGGATACGGCAGCAGCGATCATGACAACCGATACCTATCCGAAGCATGCACTGGTTAAAGGGGAGCAATTTTCCATCGGTGGGATATGTAAAGGCAGTGGTATGATAGCACCCAACATGGGAACCATGCTTGCGTTTCTGTATACTGATGCTGCAATTCCGGCGTGTGATCTGAAAGATATGTTATCCCATGCGGTTACAAGGAGTTTTAACCAGGTTGTCGTTGATGGTGATACCAGTACCAATGATGTCTGTTTTCTTACCGCAACCGGCTCAGCCGGAAGAGTAGACAATCACGAGTTTGAAAAAGTCCTTCTTGAATGCTGCACTCTTCTTGCGAAGCAGATTGCGGCAGACGGTGAAGGAGCAAGCAGGATGATAGAGGTAATCGTTACGAATGCCGGGACAGAAACAGATGCCCGCGAGGTTGCAAAGACGATCGTTGGTTCCCCGCTGGTAAAGTCTGCGATATATGGTCAGGATCCGAACTGGGGGCGTATCATCGCTGCAGCCGGAAGGGCAGGGGTCAGTTTTGATCCCGATGCGATATCATGCTGGATTGGGGCCGGACAGGACAGGGCACCGGTATGTATCGCCGGAACCATGACTGAGGACTTACGTGCTGCCAAACAGGCACTTGATGCGAAACAGGTTGTCATTGAACTTGACCTGCAGGAAGGAGAAGAGAAAGCAACTGCCTGGGGCTGTGACCTGACAGAAGAGTACGTTGTCATTAACGGGAAGTATACCACATGAAGCGTGAAGATGTGCTGATGGAGGCACTGCCGTTTATCCAGAAATTCCATGGCAAAACCTTTGTCATCAAACTGGGCGGTCATTCAATGGTCGATCCCGAGGTTCTCGAGATCGCTATCCGCGATATTGTTCTCCTACATTTCGTCGGGATCCGGGTGGTCCTCGTGCACGGTGGCGGTCCTGAGATAACCGAGAAGATGAAGGCACTTGGCAAGGAGCCAAAATTTGTCGGCGGACTCCGGATAACCGACGAAGACACCCTTGAAGTTGCCCAGATGGTTCTTGTCGGGAAGATAAACGATAATATCGTCTCTCTCATCTCAAAGGCAGGCGCACGCGGGATTGGTGTTTCCGGCAATGATGCAAACCTGATAATTGCGAGAAAGATGGATCGCCAGCGGGTAACGATTGATGAACGTGAGGAGGAGGTTGATCTCGGGCATGTCGGTGAGATCGAGGAGATACAGCCCGGCATTCTGAATATTCTTCTGGATAATAATTATATTCCTGTTGTTGCACCGCTTGCCATCGACCGGTGTGGAAAGACCTTGAACATCAATGCCGATACCTCGGCTGGAGAAATCGCCATCGCGTTACAGGCGTATAAGCTGATAAGCATGACAGATGTCGATGGTGTTATGGATAGAGATCGGAAGAACCTGTACCGGTTCTTATCACCATCAGATGCAGAGGAGATGATGGTAGAGGGGATTATCAGTGAAGGGATGATACCCAAGGTTCTCGGGCTCCTCCGGGCAATCCAGGGCGGAGTATCGTATGCCCATATTATTAACGGCAATGTCAGGCATAACCTCCTGCTTGAACTCTTTACGACAGAAGGAACCGGAACGATGGTCTCACTTCATAAGGATTAAGGAACAGCGGCAGAATAAGGGATAGCAACAAACCGAATCCGGATGATGATACATTTGATACGAAAAAAGAACCATTGGTTTAAAACCGCCTGTATCCTTGTACTGGTCTTCTTTTTTCTCTCTCTGGTAATAACCACCGGCAGTGCAGATGTCTTTTACCGTGATGGAACCCGGATCTCCGATAGTTCCGGTATTGTAACCCATGCTTTCTCAACCAGAGGAGGGACAGATAACGAATGGGGAATTTACCTCTTTTATAGTACCCGGTGCAGCCACTGCCAGGATGCTATCGCGTATTTTAAGGAATTGACAGCTCTCGATCCCAATCTCACCATTCATATGTATGACCTTGCCCTTTCCGGGCCGGATAAAGAAGATTACAAGAGATTAAAGAAGGAGTATCATCTCTCCTCGCTCTCCTATCCGGTACTGTTTATCGGAGATGTTGCTTTGGAAGGATTTAATGAGATAGAGGCTCATTTTTCTGAATTGTACCGGGAGAACGAGCTGCAGAGAGAAAAGGAAGAATCAACCAGGGATACAGTCCCGGAGTTATCAGAATATGACAACGATTAACAGGATAATACAAGCGGATATCAGTGATCATATGAGTGCCATGAGACGTTATGTCCTGTTCCTTCTTTTAATCACTATTATCTGTACCACCCTCATCGCCGCTTGTCCGGGAGATGTTATTTCCAGGAACGGGACTGTTCTTCGGGAAGATTCCTCGCTCCTTTCGTCTGCATTCAAGACCCCGGGCGGATTAGACGGGAACTACTCAGTGTATTTCTTTTACAATACTCATTGTGGAAGTTGTCATGAGGCGATTGAGTATTTACAGAATACCGGTCGGATATACGGGGATTTTTCCGTACAATTCCATGACCTGTACAATAACGAAGAAGGCCGCGAGCTCTTTGAAAGGATGCGGGATGGGTTTAATTCCACCTATATCGGATATCCTGTCGTCTTTATCGGGGATGTTGCGATTGACGGATCAGACTCGATACAGGATCACTTTACCGTATTGTATGATGAGAACCAGCGGTTACGTGGCGATCAGGATAAAGAAACTGATCTCCTCTCCTTCTTCCTGTACCTGTACCGGCTGATCTTCCCGTCCTGACGGGCTTAGAAAGGTATCCTTCCCTTCCAGGGGGAATTTAAACCCTCTCTCCCCCTCCGTTTCGATACCGGGTATGCCTTTAACAGAACGGGTAATCGGGTATTTCATTTCTGATACCCGGGTGTTCCTGTATGGGTTTGGCACGGACCCGGAAGAGAGACCGTTCTTTATGGGGATAATTCTTTTTACGGATGGTCTTTCTCCTTTCGTATCTGGTACTGGAGATCCTCACTCATTCTGATGAGGTTTCGGAATATTTCATGGATATACACCGGGTCAAGACCTGCCTCTTTTCCGCACCCGGTTGCATGGGTGATAACCGCTTCTGCCCGTGTCTCGTCCCTGATAGCAGATCCAATCTCCTGCTTTGCATGAGCGATCATGCGTGATATCTCCTGCCTCCGGATGATAAGCCTGATGATCTCTTCATCAACTGCTTCTATCTCTCTCCGCAGATCTGCCAGAGTCATAGGTACGCATGGGAGTCCCTCACAGATGAGGTTTACGAAAGATCCGGTCTCTTTTCTGAAAGACTCAACAGGCATATATGCCCATGCAGGTAACATATGATCAATGGGCGTTTTCCAATCAATATCTCCTGTTGAACGACGTGATCTGGTAATCGCTTGGATTGCCATCTCACTTGCATTCATGATCCTCTTTGTCCGGAGTGCCTTTACCCGTGCAGGGGGACTTGAGCCACTTATCATGCTTTTCTTCTTTCTGACAGCCCTGCTCACCGTCGGTGTTGCATTTGTTCTCCATGAACTGGCTCACAAGTACTCTGCGATGCATTACGGATTCTGGGCAGAATTCCGCATGGATCCCGGGATGCTTGTGGTGGCGGTGGCAATGGCGGTTCTGGTAGGAATCGTCTTTGCCGCTCCCGGTGCCACGATGATCAGCGGGTACTCGATAACGAAACGTCAAAACGGGATAATATCAGCATGGGGTCCGGCAACAAACCTTATCCTCCTCGTTCCCTTTGCAGGTATCTTTGCTGCCGGTTCTGTGACCGGGGATGGTCTCATCTCTCTTCTTGGTCTTATCGGACTGCAGGTCAATGCCATGATAGCGGCTTTTAACATGCTTCCGGTAGGTAATCTTGACGGATCAAAGATCCTTGCATGGAACCCGGTTATTTTTATCGTGATGATAGCGGTCTCCTTTGCTGTGTTGTATCTCGTTTTAACATCACTATGACCCTCACTTTTTCGCCGGTTTTTTGTACTGGTAGGGAGACTTCAGAGATGGTCATTACGAGGGCATTGCGATCATACTGCCCTGTCCGTTTTAATGTGAGGTAATTTGATGCTATCACCGGTAACCCTGGAGTCCTGGTTAAAAAGGCAACGATCCGTAGTTGACGAGGTCACCGGACCCGTGAAACGTATCATTGATACGGTCCGGAAGGGTGGTGACGAGGCTTTACGGGATTTGACGCGAGAGTTTGACAAGATAAGTCCCGATTCCCTTGCGGTCAGTACAAGGGAGATACAGGAGGCGTACGAACAGGTGCAAAAACCGGTAATCGAGGCACTTGTCGCGGCTAAGTCACGTATCTCATCGTTTCATGCATTGCAGAAGGAGAAGGATCTCTGGCTCTCGTCATCAGATCCCGGCATAACGCTTGGCGTACTCTCCACTCCCCTCTCCCGTATCGGGATGTATGTTCCCGGGGGCAGGGCTTCTTACTCCTCAACGGTTCTCATGGCTGCGATTCCTGCAAAAATAGCCGGGGTGCCGGAGATCTGTTGCTGCACTCCTCCCCCGATACACCCGCTTACCCTTGTGGCACTTGATATTGCCGGTGTTTCGGAGATCTACCGGGTCGGAGGAGCACAGGCTATCGCTGCGATGGCATACGGTACTGGAAGTATCAACGAGGTTGAGAAGATCGTCGGTCCCGGCAATGTCTATGTTACCGCGGCAAAGATGATGGTACGCGATGTTGTTGAGATTGATTTTCCTGCAGGACCATCAGAGATTGCAATCGTTGCTGACAGTTCTGCCCGTCCTGACTTCATCGCTGCCGATATCATTGCCCAGTCAGAGCATGACCCAAAGGCTGCTTCCGTGCTCGTGACACCGGATGAGAACCTGGCTCTGCAGACGAGCGATGCTATCAGGCAGATGGTCTCTTCACGGCCCCGTGAGACTATCATCAGGGAGGCTCTTTCCCATTCCGGTTATATTATTACCCGGGACCTGGATCACGCGATGGAGGTTGCCAACGCAATAGCACCGGAACACCTTGAGATACAGGTGACCGATCCGATGGCTATCCTCCTCAAATCGAAGAACGCAGGCTCGATCTTTATTGGTCCGTATGCCCCGGTAGCCTGTGGTGATTATGCAACCGGCACGAATCACATTCTTCCTACCGCAGGACATGCGAAGATCTTCTCAGGCCTGAATGTTTCCCATTTCTGCAAACGATCAACGGTTCAGATCCTCACCCGCGAGGGACTGGATCGTATCGGTGACCTTGTTGAGCTCCTTGCAGATGCAGAAGGGTTGCATGCCCATGCAGATTCGGTCAGGATACGACGGTAGCCTGATTCATCGGTTGTTTTTATAAGGTTTTCAGGCAAACTGATATCATACCTCTCGTATCAGATATGATTGAATCACAAGTCCCCACAGAAGGGGTGGAAAATGAGGAAGGCAGGATCCAGACATTCCTGATATTTTCACTGGGTGGTGGAATTTACGGGATAACCATCGATATCATCCGTGAGATCGTATCAATACGAAAGACGATACCGATCCCCCATGCCCCCTCATTTTTGACAGGAATTTTCCATCTCAGAGATGAGATTGTCCACGTTATTGATATCTATCGTATTATCACCTTAAAGCAGGATGATACGGCAAAACCAAAGTTACTCATCATTTATCCTGATATCACCGACGGTATCTGTTACGGAATATCTGTTGATGAGGTTTACGGTGTTGCATGGGTCCCGACACGAAAGATCACGATCATAAATGACCAGAGTGGTCGTGTTGATAAAAATTTCATGTTCGGGACGTTCTTTGTATCTCTCGAGAATATCAGGCGGACTGACAAGAGAAAGAAGAAAGACCGGTTTTTAGAAGATGATGAAGTAATCTGGGTTGATCTTGAAGAGATGCTCCTTGAGATCACCAGGAATGAAGAGGGTGAATCGACGCTGATATTCCGACTGATTGCCCTCTTTGATCCGGAACAGATTCTCTCGGGAGCATACGTTCCTCAACAGATTCAACGATAATCATGTCACCTGAAATAAAGCCTGAGACTGTTCCTGATTCACACGAATACCAGGAAAACCTGGTGACACCAGATAAAGGGCAGAACACTACTGATACCCTGATAATGGTTGTTGAGATCCTTATTGATACCGACTATTACCTGATTGATAGTGATCTGATAACCCGGGTTGTACGGCCGATATCAGGAAAACCCCTTTATAATGCACCTCCCTTCATCACGGGTATCGGAGAGTATGACGGGGACTACATCACCCTTGTCGATATCGCCCGCCTGATGGGATTTGAAAGCAATATGGATGTATCGAGGAAAAGAACTCTCATCATTCCGGCAGGATCCATCTCTGAGTATGCCATGGCAATTACAGTTGATCATGTATGTGGTATCAGGACCATCAGGAATTCTGACGTAAAACCGGTAGACTTTTCGGTTGTTGAACGACTCCAGGGATATGTCAAGGGAGTCGTCAGGACCAGTGCATACGTGGATCGCACGAGAAAAAGGACGATGAGTATTGAGACGTCTGAAAAAGGGGAGAGAACACTCATCTTTCTCGATATTCGAGGCATTCTGACCGATTTACTGGCCGGCCGCCTCAGGCGCCCGATGGAGGGTTTCTTTTACTGGGGTTCCCGGTAACCTCTTTATTCTCTCTTGTTCTGTCTCGTTCCCTCCTTATAATGAACTGATTATCGGTTGGCATCATCGCTTTTCTCTCATCTCTCGTTTTTGATACCTGTGTCCCCTGACCGTATGATGGTTGGGAGGAACAGAAAGGAACAGTTATCTGTAAAGACCTGAAATTTCCCTATACGAGCAGAGAGATCGATCAAGGGTGATACATGCCATGGAGAGTAATAGTTCCAGAAAAACAAAAGATATGAGAGACTCCTGTGATATTGAAGAGATACTCAAAAGATATGATACCGGGATCGGGACATGGTTTCATGAGAGTCTTTCGTCTGCATCCCTGCAGGATTTACCAGATATCGCCCGGATTCTTGACTGGGCAGGATGCGAGCCTCTCGGTGAAGAGAAGAAGATCCGCTATTATATCGGGAAGGAAAACTGGAAGCAGGTTTCTCTGTACGGGTTGCCTGCTGCATCACTGCTTCTCTCCCTGTTTATCCGTCAGCCGGTACCTGACAATAACAGGATTTCTGATGTGTTTTTGTGGTTTTCCCCGGGAATCCTGGCCGAGGCGCTGACGCGCACCCTCAAAGATCCAAAACAGGGTCCCCGCCTCATCTCTCTCCTTACCTCCCTGACTACACGAAAAGATCAACACCTCATACTTGCTGTTATACGAGACAAAACCCTCCCCTCCCATGATGATTGTATCGCTGCCCTTATTGCGTCTCATCAGGCTCTCTCACCCTGGCTCTCTGACCTTCTCAAACAAAGCAGCCTGTCATCGTTACATCTGGTAACACCGGTCATGCGGGAACTCTGTATCTACCCTTCAGATTCAGAGGCAAGGGTTCTGTACTGGTATGGAGAAGGAGAGTATGAGTACCTGAATTTTTATGGAGATACCGTCCTGTCCCCTCTTTTTTCCCGGATTCAAACCGGTTCATCCTCTGATATCAGGACGGTTCTATCCATTGCCGGTCATTACCCGGTTCAGAGTGTGATTTCCTGCCTTTTTAAAGTTTTGAGAGAGCCCGTTACCGGAAAGGAGATTGCAACCATGCTCTCCCGCGTGTCAGATCAAAAGGTGCAGGATTACCTGGTACGCTCCCTTGCATCCCAGTCGGTACCGGAGCATGAAGAACTGATGGAGTATCTCAATCTGCACCTGCCGGTTGTAGGAGATCTCGTAAAGAGACATCTTCTCACTGCCCGGTACGAGGACCTCCCTCTGGATGTGTACCTGATGAACCGGACTGGTGCACGACCGACCTCATTACTGGAACAGATTGCCTATGCTATCGGTTCGTATGACTGGAACACGGTTATTGGAGCACTTCCGATTACGGGCGCCATCAGAAGGGATGAACTTGTCTCCCTGCTTACCTCCCGACTTCCGATTGCAGCATTTGACGAGCTTACCGATATCTCAGAACTTTTGCGAAGACTGTACCGCTACCCGGAACAGGTAGAAGCGAGAATATTATACTGGTGCGGGCAGCAGGACTGGAATTATCTCCCGACATTTGGGAACCATGCAATAGTGCCCCTTCTCAGACTATTTCCGTCTGCAGATAGCGAGGCACAGTCTGCAATTTCACAGGTACTCATGAGTCTGCAACCGGATGCGGTAGGAAACGGACTGGTTGCGGCAGTTGCCGATGATCCGGATGATATTATTATTCCTGCTTTTTTCACTCAAAAAGACCAAAAAACTGCAGAATATCTGATTACGCTCTTTTCTTCTGCGACACTCTCTTGCCATGATTCGTTATGTGCGTTGCTTAAAGCCCGCGATAATGCAGGCATCAGGTGGCTGACGTCGTGGATAACCCGTGCACCCTTTGAAAGCCTCCCAAAATATGCCAGTCTTCTTCGCATCACCGGGTGGTATCCGGTAGGTGCCCGGGAAAAAGCCAGGTATGCGATAGGAACCCGTGACTGGTCTGCTCTGTGCGTCTCACGATTCTGGCAGGAAGCAGGCAGTCCTGATGCACTTGGAGAGTACCTATCTTCCCTGCTTTTCGAAACACCGTTCCCCGAACTTGCAGAGCTCTCAAAACTTCTGTCTGATATCGGGTACCAGGTCAGAGATCTTCCTAATCGTCTCTATTATGCCGCAGGTATGAAAGACTGGGATGCGTTGCGCGAACACGCTCCCCATTCTATCGATATTGTTTTTGACCTTGCACCCTCAGCTGACCCTGCTGATATTCCCGCTCTTCTTGGGATCTGTGACTCATTTCCTGATTATCTGGTTGCAGAACGAATCTATCCCCGCTTGCAGAGTCCCCGCACCGCAGTGATTCTGGCAGATTCTCTCACATCGGTGCGGGGAAAAACAGTCTCTGCAAGCGGGATGCGTATCTGGACTGCACTCTGGCATCAGTATCCCCTGGAATTGAGGACAATGCTTACACCCTGTTATAACCGGCTGCTCTCATGGATGGAGCAGGTCATGGATGCAGGTGGAATGGATATCCTGCAGGAGACAGTTCAATTCTTTTCGTACATGCAATACCAGCCTTCTGGTGCAAGAAGTCTGCTGTATGCAGTCGGAATGCAGGATCGAGGGTTGATAGAGAGATCCGGTATCCCTGCAGCAACTGCGTTTCGCATCTATGCAAAGAGCACTCCTGCCGGGAGAAGAACGCTTATGGCGTTGCTCAAAGATATCGACGGGCTGGATACTGACCTTCTCGATCAGGCAACGGAGTTTGTCAGCAACGATTGTGCCTCTCCATCAGACTCCACGATTCATGCCATCCTCTCTCTGGTAAAAAAACCCCTGCAGCTCAAAGAAACCGATCCCGGTCCCGTTCCCGGCGAGGTCCGGGCTTTCTCGATCAGGGATTATCTCTGTTCCCGTTCCGATGAGATGGATGACGAGTCATTTATAAAGGCTGGCAGGATAATCCGGATGCTCGGGGCAGAGATGGAGGGGATATGCCGGTATAGGGATATGATTCTTTCCGGTGCACATGAAGCGCTCGCACGGGAACTGATGGATGCTGATCCCGATGAGATAAAGATCATATTCTCTGTTCTGAATACGTATCCGGCACAGGGGACGCAGGCGTTTGCCCCGGTAATCAGGCATCTTTCCGGGGAGGGAGAAGGGGGATGGAGACGGATTTTATTGGGTGTTCCTCTGATCCGGGATAAGAGATCCCTTGATAGCCTGATATCGGCCCTGTCATATGATTATATTCCTTCACCGCCACAATTGGTCCGAGCCCGTGTAACCGACTGGATTCTTGATACTCTTCCGAATCTTTTCTATTCCACCCTGCAGGATGCAGTCATGTTAATTGATAGGTATAACAAGCCGTATTACCCTGATAGTCATCCGTCTGCAGTATATTACTGGCTTGGAAAGAAGGAGTGGGGGGTAGTCAAACAGGCAGTCCAGATATCGGGGGACCTACAACCGCTCTTCCTGGCCCTTGAAAATGAATCTTCATCCACTAAAAAAGCCCTCATCCAGATGCTCGGGCAGCAGGGTGACAAGGATGCCTGTTCCCGGCTGGTTCTCTATCTCAAAGACGTTGATCCTGATATCAGGGCTCTTGCGGCATGGGCAATCGGACAGTACCAGGGCGGAGAATTTATCCCGCACCTGATAGGAAGCTTATCAGATCCCTACATGGTAGCACGGGAGAATGCCCTTGTAACTCTGATGCACCATGACACCAGGGTGATGGTGAGAGGAATCGTTGCCGGTATTACAAATGATATGGAGATTGGACCCAGCGAACCGGCTGTATACGGGACTGGCATTCTTGATACTCTTCCCAGGATTCTGGATCTTGAGGCAGTCAATTTTCTGCTCTTTTTGCTCACCGATGAGTCGGCACCGGGCCATAACCAGTTAATTGCCCTCTTGCTCCAGAATCGGGAGATCATCTGCACATGGCTCTCCTTCCTGCCACAGGAGAATG
>JAFGOM010000094.1 GCA_016926505.1 Methanospirillaceae archaeon | reverse complement strand
TGCCCCAGCCCGGATTTGAACCGGGGACAACCAGATCTTCAGTCTGGCGCTCTCCCAGTCTGAGCTACTGAGGCAGGCTACATAAATTGGCACGTGATATAATTAAGCCTTTCCATTTTTTCATCCTCGGATCTGAGGATGACTGGTTATTTAGGGACACCGATCAAACAACTGAGGAATGGTTTTTCAGGCGTGGAAACATGAAAGAGAGAAGAGAAAATTAATAAAAAGCATCAGGGAGCGGACAGCACCGGTAATCCATCTCACCCATAACGATCTTGATGCTGTCGGGGCAGATGCTATCCACCGCATCAGGTATCCTGATGTCTTTACCCTCTTTAGTTCGGTCGGAAAATACCCCTACTACCTCGACATGATCGCCCAGGTCCCAGGAAACGGCGATACCATCAGCATGAGCGACCTCAGTTACCGGCCGGGAGCAGAACATGCAATCAGACGTGCAAAAGAGAACGGATGGAAGATAGAGTGGCGGGATCATCACCGCTGGCATGAGGATGATATCCGTACCATCAGGGGGAGGATTGATCAACTGCATATCGATACCGGGACTTGTGGATGTGGCATCTGTGCCGAGGATCTCATTCCTGGTGATGTTGTCGGACAGGAGATAGCGCGGGTGGTCTGTGACTATGATCTCTGGCGTCACGAGGATCCCCGCTCCCATATCCTCGGGCTGGTGTTACAGGACAGGAAGAACCGCGAACATGTCAGGGACTGCCTGGTGATGGGTGTCTTTCTTGATAAAAAAATCCAGGACCAATATACGAAAATAAAGCGAAAGATGGACCGGGTACTGAAAAAAACTGAGAAGTGTGCATCCGTATACCCGTTCACAAGGCAGGTTGCGGTAGCCCCCATGTTCGGGTACCCGAGCGAGACTGCCGCCTATCTTCGGGAGAAGATCGGTAGTGATGTTGAGATCCTCGTCTCTTCCACCGGGAAATTCTCGATACGGTCGCGGGATCCCATCAGTCATCTCGTTGCACGGGAATATTCCGGAGGAGGACATCCCCATGCCGCAGGTGGTCAGTTCTCATGGAGCCGGCTGGACCGGCTCTCTCTAATCATAAAAAAGAAGAACCGGTTCTTCCCTGAGATCGCAGAGCGTGCCGGTTCTATCCGGGATACGAAGAAGCGGTGACGATTTCTTCCCAGTAGTCAATGCCGGATTCAGCTATTTTATACCCTCCTACCAGGATCTGATCCGGGTCAAACAGGGTGAGGGCTTTTTGTATCGTCCCCGCCTCGGGTTGTAGCAGTGTTATTTTTTTCAGATCGTACCGGTCAAGGAGCGTGGGAATGAGGTGATACTCTTCATCGCTGACTGCGATAGTCCGCTGAACCTCGAGCAGGTTCTCAAGAACCGGTATGGTGATGTTATCAGGGAAGAACAGGACTTTCTGCCCGGATAGTCCGGATATAACATCCGGATCGGTGCAGTTGTCATGGATAACATGACTTTGTATTCCTGCATCACGCATCGAACGCCTGACAGAACGGTAAAAGGCAAAACAGTCATCAGCCCAGTCTGCATCAGGTATCCCGGCAAAAAGAGGGATTCGGGAAGGCCCGGGAAGGGCAAAAGTGGTATGCTTTACCTCACGTACACAGTGGCATGCATCCTCGTGCGTAGCAGCAAGGATCCGGTCTTCTGAGAAGATGGAGGAGGGATCATTATCCCTCAAAAATTCACTGAAACGGTCCCGGTAAAAAACTCCTCCTGCACAGGTCTGATTGATCCCTGCTTCTTTTTGTGGATTAAGCGAGGAAGAGAGGAGAACCGTGGTAAGATCTGCCTCGTACCCCTGGTTTTTCGAGACAAAGTCGGCAGTTTGTGATATAGTAGGAGTTTCCGGCTCAGATCCGAAGGATATTGTCTGGAACTGTATTTTTTTTCCCATGATGATATATCCTATTTATGCCTACAGGCCAAAAATTATGGTGATGAGTGCATCACCACTTCTTGTTACCTGTGGGCTTCCCTATACCAATGGTCCGTGCCATCTCGGCCATCTCAGAACATACGTTCCCGCTGATTTTTATGTCAGGTATATGCGCAGGTCGGGTGAGGATGTCGTCTTTATCTGTGGCTCAGACAATCATGGAACACCTGTCGTTGTCAGTGCAGAAGAAAAGAAGATATCCCCCCGTGTATTATGTGAACAATATCATCACCACTTCAAAAAGACATTTGAGCGGATGGATGTCAGGTTTGATCACTTCGGGATGACCGACGATCCCACCAATCACAAACGGACACAGGCAATTGTACGTCGCCTGATTGAGAACGGGCATGTCTATTCCCAGATTATTAAACAGGCATTCTGTCCGCAGTGCAACCGGTTCTTACCCGACCGCTATCTCGAGGGGACCTGTCCGCATTGTCACAAACCTGCGAGGGGTGATGAATGTGATCAGGGATGCGGGAAACACCTTGAACCCGGTGAGATACAGGATCCGACCTGTACCATATGCGGAACACGTGCAGAGTTCAGGGAACAGGAACACTTTTTCTTTCGGTTAAGTGCATTTGATACATTCCTTGATTCTTTTCTTTCCGGGTTGCAGGGAACCGAGAATGCGAGAAATTATGCCAGGGGGTGGGTTAAAGAAGGTCTTCATGACTGGTGTATCACACGAACGCTTGAGTGGGGTGTCTCCTTCCCCGGTCATGATGATCTCGTTGTCTATGTCTGGGTAGATGCACCGACCGGATACATTGCTTTTACCGAGGAATGGGCAGAAAAGAACGGTCGCGACTGGAGAGATCTCTGGTGTCCTGAAACAAGCAGAGTCACTCATTTTATTGGCGGGGATATTACCTATCATCACTGTGTATTCTGGCCTGCGCTGTTGCA
Organism: Methanospirillaceae archaeon; assembly: GCA_016926505.1. Taxonomy (GTDB): domain Archaea; phylum Halobacteriota; class Methanomicrobia; order Methanomicrobiales; family Methanospirillaceae; genus JAFGOM01. The sequence continues at coordinate 4,376 of JAFGOM010000094.1, read as the reverse complement.
GGGAGCAGGATATCACCCCCCTCATGCGGTGGTTGCCTCGGGAATGCTAAAGATTGATGATCACAAATTCTCAAAGAGCCGGGGGTATGTTGTCTGGACAAACGAGGATTATCTGGATCGGGGACTGCCCTCTGATTATCTGAGATACTACCTGCTTGCCTATACCTCGCACACCAAGGAACTCAACTTTTCATGGAGACTGTTTCAGGAACGGATTAATAATGAAGTGGTCAATACCCTTGGAAATTTTGTGTACCGGACTCTTCATTTTGCATACAAGGAGTTTGGCGGGGTGCCTGAAGGATTGGTGAGCACGGATATTATTGAGACGATTAGAGCCTGTATACGTGACGTTGATACTGCGGTTACGGCATACGAGTTCAAAGCAGCGGTCGATATCGTTATCAAACTTGCAGCGTATGGGAATAATTACATCCAGACCCGGGCACCCTGGAAACAGATAAAGGATGACCGGGAGGAAGCAGAGCAGACGATTCTTGACTGCCTGCAGATAGCACAGGCCCTTGCGATACTTACCGAGCCGGTGATGCCGGTATCCGCACAAGCTATCTGGACAATGATAGGGAACAGGGAGAACCTTGCCGGTGTATCATTCTCCTATGCAGATCAGCCAATTCAGGCTCGCAAATTTGATAAACCAGCCATCATCTTTGTTAAGCTGGAAGACGACCTGATCGGGAACCTTGAGAAAGAACTGGAAGAGAGGATTCAGATGCTCAACAAAGAATCTTGTAATTCATCACTGGTATCAATTGAGGATTTTGCAAAGATAGAGTTAAAGACCGGCAGAGTTATTGCAGCAGAGCCCATCCCGAAGTCAAAAAAATTGCTCAGGCTGCAGGTTGATCTGGGTTGTGAGACCCGGCAGATCGTAAGCGGTATCGCGAAATGGTATACCCCTGATGAACTGATAGGTACTGATGTGATCGTTATCGCCAATCTGCAACCGGCAACCTTATGCGGAGTTGAGAGCAGGGGGATGGTTCTTGCAGCAGGAGAAGAGGCCTCCCTTCTGATCCCGAAAAAGAGTGTTCCGCCAGGGACAAAAATCCTTTAAACCGATAACTTCTATTTTTCTGTCCCCTGAATCGAACTGATCCCCGTTTTTGCCATCTGTTTTACATATTCATTCTCATCTGACACAAGTTGCACGAGCGCAGGAACCGCATCCGGTGATCCAATAGCAGATAAGGCCTTTGCTGCCATGTATCTCACGTGATCCTTGGGATCCCGGGTAGCCTGTATCAGATTAGGAATGGCATCTTCTGCCTGCATCAATCCGAGCGCTTCTGCCGCGCGGTATCGGACTTTCCAGTCCCTGTCGTTTAAGAGGAGAAGAAGAACAGGGATATAACCTCTTTCGGAAGCAAGAGTTCGTGTTGCTGCCTCCCGCCGGGAAATCTCTTCTGATCTGAGTTCTTCTGTCAGGCGCTCCCGCTCACTGGTACGCATGGGTATCAACAATGACTGATGGGTAAAAAAAGATTACCAGGTGGAGGTATATCCGACCTGCTGTGCCAGGTCAAAGAGTCCACCGGCCATGGTGCGGTCGCGGCTGTCGATATACGTTGTTACATTGTTGTTACCTGGCGTTGGTGTTCCGACTGCTGCATTCACGTTGAGGAATACCTCGGCAGAACCGGTGGCAAGATCATCCTTCTCATCAGATGCCATACCGGCAGCGTCAAAAGAGTACCTCACATTGACCGGCATATCATTGCTTGCAGAGATTCCTGCAACACCGGCACTCATGGTGGCAGCAACCTCCTCAACGTTCATGGAACTGCCGGCAGTGATAACCGCATGGAATCCGGCTGCACCAGCCCCGTCATTCATAAAGACACATCCCTGGTTCGCATCTGCATCAGGTTGTCCGTCTGTGGTAAGGCCGACAACTTCATCATAAAGCATCCTGCCATTGACCCCCTCAAGGCTCTGGAACTCTATCATGTGATCAGATTTCAGGTTATCAAGCCCAGCTGTGACATTTGATCCATCCATCTCAAAGTTCTTGATATAATGTGTCATTCCGTCTGCAGCAACCGTGTCTTCGTGGTATCCGATCTGACTTCTGACTTCACCCAGTCCGGACGGACTTGAGACGTTGTTGTAGTCAGATCCCCCGGTCTGACCCCATTCCATGTGATGATCGACAATAAACGTACCAATACAGGTGGCCTCAATGGTTGAGGTAATCACTGACTGGTCATATTGTGCCGATGCCGGACGTATTGCATCCACAGTTCCAACCATGAGAAAGAGTCCACAGATGAATACGATGATTATTTGTTTTGGCATTATGCTTTTCATGATAAGCACCCCCTCGAGATACTGTTCCCCCTATTGAATTGGGATAATTGAATAGTAGGTTGCATAATGATAAATACCTTCGGAATGGTCCCTTGCAGGGAGAATATGGCAATTCTAAAAATTCTCCAAATTGGTGCTGAAATACCAGGAGAACAGATTTATGGCTAAAAATTGGTGGTCCACTATCATGCGTGACAGATGTCAGACAGATAGGAAAAAAGAGAGACGATTAGGAATTTTATGAGAGGTAATCTTCTGGTTTTGGCATCTCTTCTTTCAGACCCTTGCGTTTCCGGATATCTCTCACGACTTCCTTTACCAGGTTGTTGGGTACCAGTTCAAAACCGGCAAACTCGGTACTCCACATGGCACGTCCCTCGGTTGCAGACCTGACATCTCCGGCAAATCCAAAGAGTTCGGCAACCGGTGTTTTCCCGACAACGGTCACGGTATCTCCTTCACTCTGCATATCATAGACCTGCCCTCTGCGCCCCTGGATCTGAGAGGTGGCACTCCCCATATGGTCCTGGGGAACGGTAATCTGCAGTTTCTGGATCGGCTCGAGAAGTGAATCCCCGGCAAGGAGAATGCCTCCCTTAATCGCACTCCTGACCGCTGGGATGACCTGGGCAGGGCCACGGTGAATTGCATCTTCATGGAGTTTTACATCTACAAGCCGAATCTTAATATTCTGTACCGGTTCATCAGCAAGCGGACCGCCGTCCAGTGCTTCGTGGATACCATCAATGACAAGTTCCATCGTCTCGTTGAGATACTGGATACCCTTGGTCATATCGATGAACATATTGGTCCCATGGATATCCTTGACGCTCTTTGCCTCATCCTTGTCCATCCCGGCAGTAACCAGGATATCCCTGCGTTCAAGTGCCTGATGGTTCATCGAGACCTCGTGATCCTTGATCATCTGGACAATATTGTCAGGCAGGGGTTCGAGTTCAAAGTAGAATCGGTTGTGCCTGTTTGGTGATTTCCCTTCCACCGGTTTCTGGGTCGAACCGGTTATCGTCTCACGGTATACAACGATTGGTTCTGAGGTGACGATCTCGACATGCTTGTCACGCCTGATACGGCCGGATATAATCTCAAGGTGGAGTTCACCCATCCCACTGATGAGGTGCTCTCCTGTTTCTTCGTTAATGGTCACTTTGAGAGTTGGATCTTCCTTTGCAACCTGTCGTAATACTTCAACTAATTTGGGGAGATCCTTCATGTTCTTTGCTTCAACAGCTACGGTTACCACCGGCTCACTGTAATGCTCCAGTGATTCGAACGGAGTCATATCCATCAGGTTTGTGACTGTTGAGCCGACAATTGCATCTTTTAATCCGGTTACCGCTGCAATATTGCCTGCATAGAGTTCCTCGACCTCCACTCGTGTGGGGCCCATGAAGATACCAACCTGCTGCAGCCGGTTTACGCGCTTGGCAGTCCCCATGATATAAACCTCTTCACCCCGTTTTAGTTTGCCTGAAAAGAGCCTGCCGGTTGCAACTTCTCCTGCATGTGGATCAAATGAGATATCAGTAACCATCAGGCAGATCGGTCCTGTAGGGTCACATTCAAGCATCCCTTTCCCTTCAGGGCTTTCATAGTCTCCGTGCCAGATGGCCTTGACACGGCGTTTTTGTGCATCAACCGGATGGGGCAGGAACTTGACGACCATATCAAGGAGAACATCACACAGAGGGCTCTTTTTTGCAAGGGCTTTCATGTCATTCGCCTTGCAGTAATCATAGACATCCTTAAATGAGATCCCACTCTTCTTCATGAAAGGAACGGAGATTGCCCAGTTGTATAATGCAGAACCAAATGCTACCGTTCCGTTGGCAGCATCGAGTTTCCACCCGGCGTTGTACATCTCCTCGTTCATGCCTTTGATCAGGTTATTAACCTTATCGATAACCCGCCCAAGCCGGATCTGCATCTCCATCTCATCAACCTGGAGTTCGTTGATAAGCCGGTCGACCTTGTTGATGAAAAGAATCGGCTTTACCCGTTCCTTGAGAGCCTGCCGAAGAACCGTC
>JAFGOM010000093.1 GCA_016926505.1 Methanospirillaceae archaeon | reverse complement strand
GGAATAATACTTGGTATCGGGATTCTTTTGATCCTGTCTTCGGGTTGTACCGGGCCGGATACAGATCAGTATCAGGGGCAGAACCTGCAATCCGATACATCATCAGCAGTATCAGAAGAATCGGTATCGTTCCCTCCCCCTGATAAGAGGATAGATGTACAGATTGAGAAAAACCCGATAGACCAGTCCATTACCATCACCTTTATGGGAGGACAAGAACAGCACCTTGTCAAAGAGGTACGGGTATTTGTGACACGATCTGACGGCACCACATCAGAGATCGGGTTAAAACCAAACAAGCTGGCAGAGGTTTCCGTACCAGGAACACGGGGAACCGACCGGGTTGTCGTCAGGGCAATATTCTATGACGGAACGCTGTATACCATCGCAGAAGAGGATGTAAAGACAAAAGAACGGATGAACCGGGTTTAATCAGGGTTTTACCGGCCGGTATGAAATACCTGATACGAAACATTCTTTTTCCGGATACACTCGCGCAGATCGCGTTCACGACGTGATAACACGGCTCCCGGTCCGGTTTTTACCTCGAGGAAGACAACTTCCCGACATGCTCCCTCAGAAAGACCATCAAAAATAATCAGGTCAACGGGAGTCCCGATAAACCGTGCATCCCGGGGATTATAAGGAAAAGTCTCAAGAAATGGAATGAATTGTTCGGTTATCCTGCCTTTTACCACCGCATGACTTCTTTTTATGGCATCTTTCCTGATCTTCTCTTCTTCATCCTTCTGCCAGCGCAAAAAGAGAATTGTGGCCTTTTCCTGGACAATACCAGAGATCTCTTCTCTTCGCCATTCCTCCATTCTCTGCATCTCCTCGTGGTACCATGCGTCAAACTTCTTTCTGGCACGATTCTCGATTCGCCCGTGCAGCCATACAATATAACAGAACAGGATAATAACAGTGCCAATAAGAACAGCAGGGAAATAATCCGGCATAAACACCATATATGGTTCCTTTTGAATAGTAAAAACACTTAAATGTACCATGCGATGAAAACGGTCTGCTGGCGAACCATCTCTTCACAAAAGAACAGTTTCGCTGCATTATATGCTGCCTGTGAACGATATGGATACCATCTGCAACCGGTACAAAAGCCGGAAGGCGATATTGTCTGCTACAGCCTTAATTCCATAAATGCATCACAATATTACCGGGAGATCGCTGAATCACCCGTCTGTACCATCGTTGGAGGACCCCATGCCACCGCATGTTACCCGGAGATAACCGGTATTGCAGATTATGTCATTGTCGGAGAAGGAGAGTACACCCTTCCCTCCCTCCTCTCCTGGATTGACAAAACAAATCCCAGGTTTCCAACCGGTGTCGCAACAAAAGATCGGTACACCCCTCTGGACAATACGGTAATTCTTGATTCTTTTCCCTGCTATACTAAAATAAAGGGATATATCGAGATATCCCGGGGATGCCCTTTCTCCTGTGCGTATTGCCAGACTCCGGCGATCTTTGGTCATCTGATGCGTCATCGTTCCTTATATGCGATACAACAGGCAGCCAAATCCGTCCACCATGTCAGACTCCTCTCTCCCAATGCCCTTGCATACGGATCAAACGGGAGAGAACCACATTATCAAAGCATCAGGAGCCTGCTTTCCATGCTGCACGATGAGATGAACAAAGAAGTGTATTTCGGAACCTTCCCTGCGGAGGTCAGACCGGAATTTGTGACTCCCGGGTCCCTTGACCTTATCAGGAGATACTGTGCCAATACCCGCCTTCATTTCGGTGCACAATCAGGCAGTGACCGGGTACTTAAGAAGTTAAATCGCAGACACACGGTTCATGATGTCTGCGTCGCAGTTGAAAACTGCCGGGATGCTGATATCATACCGGTTGTTGATATTATCATGGGTTTTCCCTTTGAAGAAGACGAAGACCAGAAAGAGACCTTACAACTCATCAGATGGATCGCCGGATATGGAAAGATTCATCTTCACCGGTTTATTCCCCTGCCCGGAACACCCCTTGCCGGAACAACTTCACGGGATCTTATCCCTGCTGCCGATACCACCCTCGGAAAACTTGCATTACAGGGGTTTATCACCGGTTCATGGAACCGTCCTGAGATAAGGTTTAGTACCTCTGATTCGAATAATAATGTATGATGAACGCTCTCCTGCTTGCAGATCTGCACGGGGAATATGGAATGATGGGATCTTTCATGGATCTCAATCCGGATATTGTCTTTATAGCTGGAGACATTACGAATATGGGGCCGGTAAAGGGAGTGGAAACCTGTTTCTCCCGTATCAATGTACCGAGTTTTTCAGTACCCGGCAATTGCGACCCGGAGGATGTCGTAACAGCTCTTGAACATTCAAGCAGTGTAAACCTGCATGGATCGGTAATGAACCTGGGAAAACTGACCCTGGTAGGGATTGGGGGGTCAAATCCGACACCGTTTGGAACACCTCTCGAATACACTGACAAGCAACTCGATGATATCTTAAAAAAACCTGTGGAACGGATGCAGCGATCCATTCATAACGTTCTTATCAGTCACACCCCGCCGTATGGTATCCTTGATTTCATCGGGGGCAACCATGTCGGAAGTGCAACGATTCGCAAGTATGCAGATAATTTTGATCTTGTCTGTTGTGCACACGTTCATGAAAACAGGGGAATTCACGAAGAAAACGGTATTAAATTTGTGAATCCGGGACCGGCTGCTGAGCGCTACTGTGCCATGATCCACTTTGGGGAAGAGCCAAAAGAGATAGAAATTGAACTGCTCACGGTTTAGAGCAGAGCAACTCGAGGTAGGAGACGGTAATCCGCTCTCCCAAAATACCCAGCTTTTTTGATAAAAGATCAATCCGTGCTGCCATTTCTGCAGTATCATCTTCTGAGATCAGTTCAACCTCAACGAAACTGCCTAAACCCGCTACCTCGTCTAACGCAATGGAAAAATCTCCTAACGTCCAGTACTCCCGCTTTTTTATCACTACTGCAACCGGGTAAAAACCAAGACTCGTGAGAATCGAATCAGCGTCAGGAAAAGAGCGTATCTCCAGGTTTGTCTCTTTGCGTATTTTTGTTCCCTGGATCGTCTCTTTCGGACCTTTATACGTTATTATTGTTTTATTTTCGGTTATTCGTATTCGAAGTGCCTCATCGGTCTGTGAAAAATCACGATGAGGTGCATTGTAATAGTGATCGGTCTCAGTCAGGACTTCAGAGAAGATACCACCCTCTTTCCGGATAGCCTGTCGTATCGTATCAATAAGAGGAACCCTGACTTTTATCTCAACCTCATACATCATTATCACCAGGTATTATCATATCCGTGTATCATGGAACTTCAAACCAGATTATGGATTCTGTCCAATACCAAAAAAAATGAAAAAAAACAAGTCCCCCTCCTCACTGCATAAAACTTCAATCATGTTGAGATACCTGCAGGGGTATGGTATCAGCCGGAATCCCTTTGAAAACCACTTATTTGATAAAAAAAGATGCATGAAACAATTTCAACGCAACCGGTTTGGATAAGAAGACCAGAGCCGGTTGTTATTTTTTCACTCCGGCAGCCAGACATTCATCGTATCCTTTATCTGTACGTATTTCCATTACATATGCGAACAGGAGCCATGTTATGGGCATTGAAAAGGGAGATTTTATTAAACTCAATTACTCCGGGATGTATAACAGCACGGTATTTCAGACTACCTGGCGCAATATCGCAGAAGAGAATGGAATCGGAGATGAAAAGACAATCTTTGAGCCGATTGTAGTTTGTGTCGGCCAAAACCAGGTAATCACCGGGCTTGACGAGGAGTTGCCGGGGAAAGAGATCGGAGACAGTGGAGATGTAATTGTTACTCCTGACAAGGGATTTGGAGAACACAACCCCGATCTGTTACAATCATTCAATAAAAAGGATTTTGATCAGAAAGTCTCGGTCGGAACACCGGTCCAGGTTGCCGGAAAGGGCGAAGGTGTCGTTGTCGATACCATCGGGAACAAGGTTATTGTTGATTTTAACCTTCCACTCGCAGGCAAAGAGCTCACCTATCATTACGAGATTGTAGAGAAGGTAACGGATCCGACAGAACAGCTGGCCGGATTAACTGAACTCTATTGCGGGAGAAAACTGGTTGTTACCAATAATGATGACGAGATGACCATCACTCTCCCACCAGGAATAACCTACGATAAAAAATGGGTGTATTATAAACCGTTTATTATTGACAATGCTTTTAAGACAATCCCCTCAATAAAGGCAATAATCTTTACAGAGCGGTTTGAAAAGCCATAATCCGGCCTTCTCATTTCTTTTTTATATACTACCTCTGTTTCAGGGATTCGGTCACTCAAAGCTTCAGAAATACCTGTAATTTCTGTATGGTCCGGGCTATCTGTTCTTTTGATGTTCCCAGGTACTGTTCAGGCTGCAGGAGGGATTCTATCTCTTCTCTGGTAAGATACTGCATTATCTTTCGGTCATCCTGCAGGATCAGGGCGAGTGACTTCTTCTCTGATAGCGCCTGCATCGAGGCAAGACGAATAATTTCATGGGCTTCCTGGCGGCCCATTCCCTTCCGGGTAAGATCGATCATGATCGATTCAGCCATATTTATCCCATGCAGGAGAAAGAGATTCTCACGAATCCGGTCAGGTTTCAGAACAAGGCCTTTGAGTACACCAGTGCATACATGGATTATATGATCACAGAGAATCGTTGCTTCAGGAAAGATAACCCGTTCACAGGACGAGTTGGTCAGATCACGCTCATCCCAGAGGGTATTATTCTGCATCGCCGGTTCAACGGCTGCCCTGACGATCCGGGCCAGACCTGATACCTGTTCGCTCCGGATTGGATTTCTCTTATGAGGCATGGTGGATGAACCCACCTGGTTTTTCCCAAAAGACTCCTCAACTTCACCGATCTCGGTCCGCTGAAGGGTACGGATCTCAATTGCAATCTTATCAAGTGAGGTTGCAACAGATGCAAGAAAACAGAAGTACTCGATGTAGCGGTCCCGCTGGATGATCTGCGATGAGACATCAACAGCAGAGAGGGACAGGTACTCCATCATTCTTTGTTGAATTTTGATTCCATCTGCACCAAGGGCTGCCTGGGTTCCGACTGCCCCGGTCATCTGACCGACACAAACCCTCGGACTCATCTGGATTAACCGTTCGATATGCCTTCCAATCTCGCTTGCCCAGATCGCGAACCTGAGTCCGTAGGTAGTCGGTACTCCGTGCTGCCCGTGGGTTCTCGCAATACAGACAAGATCTGCATTCTCTTCTGCAAGGGATACTAAGATACCTAAAAGATCCTCTAATCCTTTCCTGATTAGTACCAGCGCATCACGTATCTGCAACCCCGTTGCTGTATCCAGTATATCATTTGAGGTTGCCCCGTAATGGATCCATCTCCCTGCATCGTCACATACTTCGGAGATTGCACGCACCACAGCCATCATATCATGATGGATCTCCTCTTCTATCTCCTTTGCACGGATTAAAGAAGCCGACTTTGCACGATTTTTTATCGTTTCTGCAGCATCTTCCGGGATCATACCAAAATCTGCCTCTGCCCGGGCAAGCGCGACCTCGGCTTTTATCATACAGGCAAACCGGTGTTCTTCACTCCAGACCGATCGCATCAGCTCAGTCCCGTATCGAAATTCAATTGGGTGTATTGCCATTGTGTACATGTCTCCTGACAGAGAGATGTAAGTTATTGTTCTCTCTTTCACTTCACCAGTCGGTAAGGGATTTTTTTTATTCCTGTTCTGCAGGATAGTATCACTCTTGCCCGGAAGAAACGATATCACCGGGATGAACATGATAGTATCAGAGAAACCTTATACCTAATCAGTCATCCCATCCAATGAGATAAGGATGAGTGATATTTTGCAGTGGTTTCCGTACCCGGCCTACCGCCCGTTTCAGGAAGAGATGCTCTCTGTTGCAGGGCGTGTTGCAGAAGAGGGAGGAACCCTGCTCATTGATGCTCCGACAGGATCAGGAAAATCAAGTGTTGTCTCTGCACTCCTTGCGAACCGCAATCATCGTCTTATCATCATCGCAGTCAGGACCGTCTCGCAATTAGCCACATTTGTCCGTGAGCTCTCACTTATCAGAGAGAAACAACCAGGACTCTCTTTCTCCTACCTTATCGGAAAAGGAAGCATGTGTCCCCTTGGAGGAGTTGGAGATGTATATCGTAAATGTGAAGCAGTAAAAACATTTTCCAGCTCACTCATGAAGGATCGTGCCCTCTCCGGACACTTTGACCCCTCAAAGGATCCGATGATAAAGCGGCAGATACAACAGAATGACCCGGAGCATCCAGTCATCTGCCCGTTTTTTATTCGGAGTAAAGTATTCTATCCTTCAGAAAAGGGAGGGGGATTGAGAATCGGCCCGTCACCTCTCCTAAAAAACCGGGCAGATACCATTCTTACCCATGCCATCCCCCCCCATGAACTGGAAGATACCTGTAAGGGATTATGCCCGTATGAAGTAATGATGCAGGCCTCCCAGAAGGCTGACGTTATCATCTGTAATTATTACCACCTTTTTGATGACCAGATACGGGAAGCCCTGTACTCCTCGGTCCAGTATGAACCGGATCAGATTCTTCTCCTCATCGATGAGGCGCATAATTGCGGAGAGAGTATGCAGAATATTAAAAGCGTTGATCTCTCTGAAAAGACCCTTGAAGGTGCCGAACGTGACATCGCAACCCTCCGGAAGCGTCATCACAATCTTGATGCCATCCGCCATCTTATCCCCCAGATTAAAACATTCATGAACGGATTGAAACGGTCCACAGAGACGGAAGACTGGTTCGATCCCGGGATTTTTTTACGGATGATTCTGCGTGAATCCTTTTATGAGACGATAGAAGAGGTCATTGATGACTTAATAGAGGTATCAGAAACCCTCGCAGACCAGAATATAAAAGCAGGGGAATTCCGGTTGACCGGGCTGGAACGGCTTACCACTTTTTTTTCAGCCTTCCCTACTGCCATGAAAAGTCCGGAATATCTGCCGGTATACCGAAAAGATGCTGATGGAATAATACTTGAGATACGCAATATCGATCCCTCTCTGGCATTGACAAACCTTGTTGTACAACACCATTCTGCAGTCCTGATATCAGGCACCCTCTCCCCGGTCACAAGTTACCAGCATCTCTTCTTCAGAGCTGCGGATCCGAATTATCCGGTCAGTACATTGACACTTCCCAACACATTTCCACGGGAAAACCGTCTCTTACTGGGAGCATCAGATATCACCACTGCCTTTTCGAAGCGCCAGGAGAAAGAGAACAGCGAACGGATTCGACAGTATATCATTGATTTTTCCCGGATTGCAGGGAACCTGGCAGTATATTTCCCATCTTATCAGATACTCGAGACCTACGTCAGGCTCGCCGGACCTGATATCGAAAGAGAACTCCTCGTGGAGCCAAAGGATCCTGCTCTCGCAAGGGAAACTCTCCAGCGGTTTATCTCTCTTCCTAAGAAGGGATATTATGGCATACTATTTGCCGTCTGTGGAGGGAAATTCTCTGAAGGTCTTGACTACCGGGGGGAGATGCTTGCAGGAGTCATGGTTATCGGACTCCCACTCGCTCCCTATAACCGGGTCAGGCAGATGATCATCGGGTATTACCGGCAGAAATTTCAGGAGGAAGGAGAATTTCTCTCCTATACATTACCTGCCTTAAACAAAGCACTCCAGTCCCTGGGAAGGGTCATCAGGACCCCTACCGATAAGGGAGTACTCATCTTCGGCGATAGCCGGTACCTCACCGACGGGATGAGACACCGGCTGCCATTATGGATGCAGGAGGAACTGCTGATAACAACAGACAAATCGTTCCCGGAACAGGTACAAGACTGGTCAGCATGATTGGATCCTGTCCCTTTGTGTACTGGGATGTCGAAGTTGAATGGGAAAGAGAAATCATCTATTATATCAGGTTCAAACCACGCAAAACCGGTGCATCAGGTTTGGTTCCATTGCCGGTGCGGTTATTTCTTGCCGGAAAAAGAACAGATATCCAGGGGTGTGTCTCTGATGTCCTTCTCAATTCCGGTGCATATGCTCATATTTATGAGAGGGTTGTTTCTATTCCGTATGGAGAGACGGCATCCTATGGATTGATTGCCAGGGATCTTGCGACCAGCCCGCGTCTGGTCGGTCTTGCCATGAAACGAAATCCGACACCTCTTGTTATCCCCTGCCACCGTGTCGTCGGGAAGAATGGAATCGGCGGATTCTCCCCTGACATCCGGATTAAAGAGGAACTTCTTGCCCTTGAGAAGAGAATAAAAAAGACAGGGAGAAAAGATGAATAGAAGAGAAAATAACCGATATTTTATCATCATTGCAGATACTGATACGGATGAGAAATATAAAGAAACTCTTTTGAATCGGCACGCTGTGTCTTTCGGGAAGAGATGATGACCAAAACCAGATACCCCCCTCCGGAAGAAAAGAACCATTCCCAAAAAAAACAGGTATCCTGCCTTATCCTGGTTGGTGGAGAGGCAAAACGGTTCTTTGGAACCGAGAAGTACTTCCTGACTCTGGACTCTGACTGCTTTTTAGAACGACAGATACGAATTCTTACTCCCCTGTGCGATGAAATACTGCTAATCACCCGTGATAGCAGTCAGTGTACACGATTCAGCGATATCCCACACGTTCGCTGTATCCCTGATATCAGAAGGGGAACCGGCCCCGTCGGAGGACTGCATGCCGGTGTCATCTCCGCATTGTACCCGGTTATTCTTCTGGTTGCCTGTGATATGCCCTGTATAAAGAGAGAAGTTTTTGAGTATCTTCTCTCGTTCATTCCCTCCTATGAAGCAGTTATTCCGGTACAGGATTCCGGCATCTATGAGATGTTGCATGCAGTATATCAGCGTGAAGCACTGGCCCGTATCCTTTGTGATTCATCCATAACCCGGCTTTCTATCCTCGCCGAAAAGATTCATACGAAATTAATTACGATAAACGAGATACGAAAAATAGATCCCGGACTATCAAGTTTTACCAATATTAACAGCAGGGAAGACCTAAAAAAAGCAGGTATCGGTGGATCGGCCCCGGACCGGTAAAATTATTTGCCTTAATCCTACGGTTCACTCTCAATTCTGCCTTCAATAATCTCTGCATATCTCTTTAATTCAGATACCGGAACAGGGGGATAGGAGTAACTGTCAAGCTGGACAACCATGAGTCCCTTTTTATAGAGGATGCCATTCTTCCTGACACTCTCGTACGATATTCCGTCCTCTCCAACAGACAGTGTCCTGATAGTCAGGTGTCCTATCTCATCCTTCAGTGTATTGTATCCGCTCTCTGCTTCTGACTCGGACGGGAACTTTTGAATTACCTGGTTGAACCGTGATCCGGCGGCAGGATTGGTTAACGTAGATTTATAGAGGGTCGCGGTATGTTCCGAATCACCTGTCTGTGACCATCCGCCCGGCAGATCAGGAAGGATAAGGTACACAAATCCCAGTTTTCCGCTTGCTTTTGATTCAGCACGCAGAGCTGCCTGGTATTGTTCCTCGGTCGCCTTCTCCAGAGGTATCTTCAGGGTTATTGTGGAGTTGATGAAACTACCCCAGAAATCAAACTGGTACGTCCCACTCTCCCGCAACACCACGGTTTTTTCCGGATCTTCATTATAGACCTTCCCAAATCCCTCACTGGCAACAGGATTCCCGGTTTCTGTATCATAGATAATCATCTCCAGCCATGAATACGGACTGGGCCGGGTAATATCCAGACTCACGGTACCTTCCTTATCTCCGGTTCTCTTGTCAAAAACCTTTGTTATCGTATCCATTTTGGGTTTAAAGGAGAGAACAACATAGACCGGTGGTGTCGTAACGGTATAGAGGAATGCCGTTCCTGAATTAAGGAACTCCCTCTCCTCAGTTGTGTATACCGGGATTAAGACGGTCCTTGGAGATATTACCTCCTGAGTATAGAGATTCTGATATTGAGGAGTATGTACCTGCACGTTACTGTGCGGATTGGGAGTTACTTCCACAACCGGAACCGGCAATACATCCTCAGATGATTCTGAGCCTGATGCACCATCAGCTCCATCCTCTCCGGGTATTGAGGAGCCTGTTCCCCCTCCGGAAATTCCGGTCAGGGAGTCAGGTATGAGATCGATTCCCGGTTCATAATCACCCTGCTGCGGGGGTGTCTCAACACATCCACAACCGGACAGCAGAAGTGAGAAGACAATGATGAGCGGGATAATGTTTCGGTATTGTCTCATATTCATAACCAAGATTATACCGTGATTTATTTATGACCTCTGCGGGTATAACCAGGAAGGACCATCCATACTATGGATACTTATTTAAAGAACCTCATCAAAGTCAGATATCTGCATGAATTACCTCAATGCCAAACTCTGGGGACCATTTTACACCATAGCAATTGTTATGATGTTATACCTGGTATGGGGCCTTAAAGAGACCAGGGTTTCCGGTATTGCAGCATGGATTGTATCAATTCTGGTAGTAATTCTCATCTGTTTTAACATCTGGATCCTGCTTCAGGAGATTAAAAAGCAGAAAGAGCGGGATTTAGAACTAAAACGACTCAGTGGTATTCCCGTTGATGATACAAAAAAAAGAAAGTTATTCGGTCGATAACACGAAAAGGGTGTCGTAACCCGGGGTTATCCATTTCTTTCAGAAAAATGTCAGAACTTCTTCTCTGTTTTTTTAAAAACCTTAAGCATCGGCCGGTACGGGGTGAAATACATATCCATATCCCGTGCGAGATACTCAGACATTCCCATGATATAATACCCTCCATCCACAAGCCCTTCATATATCAGGCGAATCAGGTTACGTTTCTGATCTTCATTAAAGTAGATGGTTACATTCCTGCATGAGACAACATCATTAAAGCGTGAGACCGGTACGCCTTTCATCAGATCATGATGTGAAAACCGGACCATCTCCCTGATATGAGGTTTAATTGAGTACCTGCCGTCTTCAAGCAGGGTAAAATGGCGGGATATCTGTGCTTCCTGCATGTTTTCGAGAGCGGTTTTTTCATATATCCCTTCTTTTGCCTTCTTTAATATCGTATCATCAATATCGGTTGCCGTTATTACTGACCCGGATCGTTTCAGTTTATTTAATTCATAGAGGATAATCGCATACGTGTACGGTTCTTCTCCTGATGAACATCCGGCACTCCAGAGATGAAGATTTTGCTTTTTATTTAATATCTCAGGAAATATCTCTTTCCGAACCAGATCAAAGACACCAAGGTCACGGAAAAATTTGGTAACGTTGATGGTCAGTGCATTTCTCAGTTTCTCCTTCTCTTCAGGAGTCGAAAGAAGGTACTGATGATAATCCCGGTAACTGGTAGTCCGCGTAGAGTTCATCCGTGATAGAAGCCTGCGCTTGATATAATCTTCTTTGTAACTTGAAAGATGCATATTCAGCATCCCTTCAATCGCCTTTACCAGTTCAGAAAAACCAGCAGTCTTCATCTTATCTGAAAGAGATGATGAATCGGGAAATAAATTATTCATATCCATGATATCGGTTACACAACCCTGTTACAAAAATCTGTAAATCAATTAACTCTGCAGACGAATCTCATCAATAATCTGCTCCATCTTCAGCCAGATAACCAGCTTGGTGAGCCCGGTTGACTCATCTGCACCATGTCTCTCATCCGGCTCCACCCTGATTATCCCCTTGATCCCGGTCCGGGTATGTGCAGTGATATCATCTCCGAGTATATTAAGTTGTTTTTTCTCTATCTGCTGCACACTGACAACCTCATCAACAATAAGTCCAAGATTTACCCGTTCGGTCCTGTCTGGGGAAAGCACGATGATCTTCTGTTCCTCCCTTCTTTTTTCTGTTGATGATCCGATTAACGATGAGAGATTGATGACCGTTGTGATCTCTCCCCTGAGATTGATAACTCCACAGATGTAATGAGGAGTATTGGGAAGAGGGGTTATCGGGACCATCTCGATGATCTCCCGTACCATCTCAATGTCAATGGCAAACCAGCTCTCATGAATGGTAAAAGCAAGGATCTCATGAGAACCGGGAACATCTCCTGGTAGTTCCGTCTCCGCATCCCGGGAAGATCCTGTGGATTGAATCGTATCATGAAGAACGGTTATCCTTGCCTGTAACGCAGCAATCTCAGCGGATTGAGAACGTATTGACTCAAATTCACGGGTCATATCAGAAAAGAGAACCAGATAGAGTTTTTTGTCATTGAGATCTACGGGAACGCAAAACTGATGGAACACATAACTCGTTTCATTGTGATGGATCTCAACCGTATCAGTATACGAACCGGCACTCCCATCCTGCACCGGAAATATCTTTTTTTTGTTTCCGGAAAGGATATCATATACATGCAAATTGGAAATTTCTGATGGTTCTTTTCCGGTATACCTGCTCCATATCTGGTTTGCTGAGAGGATTACTCCTGCGATATCGCAGATGAGAGCAGGTGCAGGATACGATGCTATGAACCTGATAATCCAGTCCATCCTCCGGTCACCGGTATTATCCCCTTCATCCGGCAATCTTCCCGCACCTGGTTCGGATACAACGGCAGGAACCTTCTCTTTCTGCATCTTCTGGATAAGAAAGAGAAACATCCCGCATCCTGTTTTTTCTGCATCTGGCATACGAAGGGCTTTTATCTCAAGGATTCCCTGGTATCCGGGGAGATAAACCATACCCTCCCGGGTAATACCGGCATTATCAGGACATAATTGTTCTGGATCAGATTCAGGAATGATATCCGGGATAAGGGTATTCATCTCCCGCATGATGAGAGATTCTGGATCAACACCAAATATCAGGGCAAAGGGATCGTTGGCCGATCGAACCAGTCCGGCATCATCAATCTCTGCGGTTGCAAGAGGGAGGCCGGAACGCAGGGTAAGAAAACGGTTTCGCAATGCAGTGCAACCGGTATCCTTTAAAATGCCGGAATCACCGGATTTTGCAGTATCCTTGTCAGATATGAGAATACAAATCCGGTCAACCTGTCCGGGCACTACCATCATTGGTGCCATGAAGACGTTAATATCATGAGAGATTCCAAAAACAGAGTAATACTGCATCCCGGCAGAACAGGGTGTTTTTGTTTTGATAACCATATCACACTGTTCCCTGATGCTTTCAGGAAACCCGATTGAAACCGGATCATGATAAATGAGTTCCGGGGCCTTCTTCCCTGACATCGTACAGAACGCAGCATTCACCCGGACAATAAAACCTGCCTTGTTTAACAGAAGAGCAGGATACGGAAGAAGGGAAAAGAGAGAATCCTCACAGATCACAACTGAATCTTTTGGGATAAGGGCTATAATCCGGGAGAGAGATGTGCCGTCATACAGAGGTATTACCGAGATTATCCAAAAAGAATGATCCAATGCCTGGTATTCACGGCCGTTTATCTCACGCTCCATCATCCATCCGGGAACAGAAAGAGAATCGTTTAATGCGATTTTTGAAAATTCCCTGTTTGTGGAAACGATCTCGTCGCGAATCTGGATGGCAAGCGGATACGTGCATTGATTCACGAGGTCAGGTACGGCATCATACCCATTTACATGCTCTGTTTTTCTTTTCTGCAAAGAATGAATCTTATCCTGGAGAGGTTTCCATTCGGCCGGAATATCAAGATCAGATACATCATCGCTCTCAGACAGAAGTGAGATAATCTTCCGATAATCGAGAGGAATAACGGGGGATGAATCCCTGTTCTTCTCTTTCCCCCCGTTCATCTCACCACCGTTCTCTCTGTTATCCAAAGACACTGATAATCCCTGCGGAGTGGTATTTCATACCGGTACGCAATAGTAGTGTTTGATCTTCTTTTGTATCAATCTGTTTCATGCAATATGAAGAAAGGATGAAAACCCAGGGATAAAAACCGGTTTCTTGTACACACTCGTACCGGTCAGGGATAAACCCTGTGCAAGGATATCCTTTCATCAGGTCATCGAAAAGATAAGACAACCCGGATCCTGGTAATATCAGACCACTGATCTCGTACCGGTTGCACCTGGCATTAAGAGATGAGATCAGGATTGATGGTAAGGATTTATTAATGGCAGTATAGGGGAGAGAAAAGACCGGGCGGAAAGATGTTACGAATCAGACAACAATGCCAGGATCGATTCTGCCTCCTCTGCCTTGCATACCTCACCAAAAGACCGGTGAATTTTTGCTTTTTGTCTCCATGCCGCGATATACTCTTTATCCAGCTCCAGGGTCTTTTCATACCATTCCAAAGCATCTCCGTACTGTTCCATCAGTTCATACGAATGACCGATGTTATAGACCGCATCAGTATATCCCGGCTTCGCATCCAGTGCTTTTTCATATGATGCAATCGCATCAGTATGAAGTCCGAGAATTCCGTATGCATTCCCCAGATTAAGCAGCGTGAGAGGATGACCTTTGTTCCGGTCAAGTATGAGCAGGTACTCATCAATCGCTTCGGTAACTCTTCCGATACAAAGGCAGGTATTTGCCCGGTTATACCGTGCCTCAAAAAGATCCGGGTCAAGAGATAATGCTTTGTCAAAAAGGGTTACTGCGGTTTCGTGACATCCCAGGTTCTGATAAGAGAGTCCCAGATTGTTGTAATGCAGGGCAACATCAGGTTGTATCCAAACGATCTGTTGATAACAATCACGTGCCTTTTCATGGTTCCCGCATAACCCATGACAGATCCCAGGTAAATTTAAAACCTGGATATTTGTCGGATCATTTCTGATAATCTTCTCAAGTTTCCCGGCACAACCGATATAGTCTTTTTTCTGTAACGTCCGGTTTACCTGTCGGATGAGGATATCCTGTATTCTGGAACGCATTCTACTTCCTGCATCGTAACTGGTAGCAGCGGTATATTACCAGATTTCCAATCGCAATGAAGAGCAAGAGAAGCAAGATATAACCAGCCGGGGAGAAGAGCCGTTCCTGCAGGGAGTACATACCAGCCTTTAATTTATCGATAATGCCTGATGTCTGGTTTTTCAGAGTATCAATGCTTTTTCTAAAATCAAAGAAAAATCCTGCATCCCCTGATTGCGGTATATCCTCATGTCCATCCTCCACTACAGGAGCCGGGGATGCAATCGCATCAGGCGTATTTAAAGGCATTACCGCTCCGGGGGATTTATCAGGCTGTTGAGCAACCGGGGTTGTACCGGCAGGAGGAAGGGGGGGCAGTACCATCGATGTACCCGGTTCCTGCATGGTATCCGGTTTACTTCCCTGCGCCGGGTCTCCCGGGAGATTTTTATTCTGCCCGGTTTCCTGAACAAAGAGAGCATATGCAGTAGACCAGGTAACGGTTGAATGAACTTCACCGGCATTCGTATTAATTGCAGTATTCTGATCCTGCCATCCACCTGTTGCAGGGCTGAACAGTTTTAAAACAGCAAAATTGCTGACATAATCCTGCAGTTCGCCAGGAGGGACAGAGATAATAAAGGTAGCCTCAGGAATAAAAACAGCCCCGTCGGGAACGATCCGATAGCCATATCCGGTAAACGTTTCCTGTAAGGACTCTGACATCGGAGGCAGCATTGCAGAATCGGTTCTGATAATCTCTACCTGATCAATTGCTACTCCTTTATCAAGAATCTGTGACCCTGCATCAAACAGAAGCCTTGCCTGACCATCATCAGCGATATAAGTCGTAGCACTCTCAAAACCGGATCCTGGTGGAGGTGTCGGCTGATACGGAATGGTTGATACAGCAGTCGGAGAAACAGGCATATCCGGATTCGTATTCACGCCGCCGGTTGTCAGTAAAAGCTCCTGGGAGAGACCCGGGATATACTCTGCGGTCTCTCGTGCCGGCATCCCGTTTATCTGAAATATGATGGTGCCGATACCGGAACCAAGCTCGTCTTCGGTGGCAGCAACGGTCAGACGCCGATCAAAAAGGGCAGGACCCCCATAAAATCCGTCATTTTCAGTGATTATCTCTCCGTGATCGATACCATTAATAAGGGCGGTAATTTTTGTTCCTGCAGGTGCGGGGATGTCATTGATAAAAACGCCGCCGTAAAATTCACAGGGGAGAGGCGGGGTTGCAGTGCAGATTCCGCTGCCAAAAAGGAGGAAGGAAAGAATAACGAGGGCAGATATCTTCAGATAATGATCACTCATATATTATCGTTCCGTAAGATGTGCCTTTTCTGTCATATAAATCCAGTACCCTCGGCCGGGATTTATCAGCCGCTCATCAGAGAACTGGCCATTTCCACCGTTTACCATCGCAGGTTCCCAGATCTGGCTGCCTGCATCAAACGACAGGATCTGGGTCCAGGAGGACTGTATTGAAACAAGAACATCCTTTGCTTTCCCCGGCACCATGATCCCGGGTCCAAAGAGATTCCATCCTCTCATAAGGGTTATTTCAGGGTTTTTCTGGATCGGTTTAAAGATAAGGGTTACCATTGCCTGATCCTCAGAGTAGATCCAGATCCCCTGCATCGGATTTATTATCGTCTCTGCATCAGCACTTATCCAGCTGCCGGTAACGGCATCATAGAGCCAGATACTTCTGCCGGCTGTGTTAATTGTTGAGAATAGCGATGCAGTATCATACCCGGGGGCTAACTGCCGGGGAGATGAGACACAATTCCATCCGGGATACAGATCCAGCGAGAGTGACGGCCCGGGTCCGGGTCCGGTGACCGTAAATATTCCCGGCACGGTTGTGGGATTATAGCGGTCAGAGATATCATCATCCACGATATCAGGGATAAGATTGATGGTGCATTCACCTTCCTGCTTTCCCTGTATCGTAACCGTTGCAAGAAGGATATCGGTATCTCCCGGATTTACGTCCATGGCAGTATCTGCAGCTTTTACCGTTACCGATGATCCTCTCGGTGGATCAACCGAGAATAATCCTGCCCAGCCGGGTTGTTTTACTTCTGTTATCTCACCAAGTGATGGATTTGAAAGTGAGATCTGTATCTGGTATCCTGATAAACCGGAAGGAACCGTGTCCATCACAACCGATACATCGGTAAACCCTGATACTGCAGCTGCTGTTGTTGCGGGATGAAAATAGATGACGGGATTATTCTCAAACGACTCGGAAACCGAAACAACGGATGGCCGGGTGAGATCAATCGTAAACGAATCAATCATCTTTCTGATGACCGGAACATCAGTCTGTGGATAATGGAAAAGATCCCGGTACCCGTAATCAATCTCATAAATCCTGTGATCGATCACAGTATATACAATTCCCACAATAATCTGAGCCCCGGTAGCATCTGAACCGGAAAACCGGATCTCTTTTCCCGGAAGGCCAAGAAATGAGATTTCATCACCGGAAACCTTCTCCAGGCCAAGATTGTTCTTTACCTTTACCGTTGCAAGATTCTCCAGTTGCGCCAGACCCTGGGGTGTGTTTTCATATCCGGTAATAACCGGAACAGCAATGGCAACAAACGTTCCCCTTTTTGCATCAGGAGATACAAAAAGATCAATACCTCCCGGCAGATTCCCCTGTTGCAGCCAGTCATCAGGATATTCTATGGTGGTATGCCACTTCTCCTGTTCGGCAGTCTGAAACGGCCTGGTTTTTACCGTTTGAGAAAAATCATCTGCTCCTGTCGCAGATTTTTGTAGTAATCCTATAACAGCAGTCAGGAGATCTGTTGCAGGAAACTTTTCATCAACCGGTGCTGCCTCTCCTGCGCCACTTATTCCCATTATGATAAGGAAAATAACCAAAAAAAAGGGAATAATATTTTTAGAGACTAATATCATTCTATTCACCCGTTCTGATATTGCATGATATATCACTATCCTACTATTTTTCTTATTCGTCTCTTATGAGATCAAATGCTTTTATTGTTTTATGTTCTTTCTTTAATTGAATCTGTGCATAGCGCCTGCAAGAGAAATATCACACCAGAACCGGTGCAATGATTCTGTAGTGCCCGTCCCTTTGGAATAAAAACACCTGGAACTCATAAATAAAACAAATCGTAATGAATACATATGCACATGACAAAATACATCGTAAACAGGAGTCTTGTATGTTCCTGTATTGTCCTCATTTTCATGGCATCAGCATCCGCATCCGGCCTGCTCCCTCCTGGTGATCACAACGTATCTGACGAGATTACCTTACAGGGCGTTACCAATTTTAATACCGATAACCAGGTACTGATCGAGGTCTACCCGGCATCATTCAAACCAGCCCGGAAATTTGATCCGGCCATCATGGGAGGAGTATCAGGAGTTGTTCCGGTACAAAAGACAAAAGATGCGAGAGAAAATACCTGGTCATTTACCTTTGATACTGCGGGGTGGAGCCCGGATCTCTACATGATACGAACAGAGGTTATCGGTAAGAATTTCATCCAGACCGAGACCTTTAACCTTCTAAAATCTGCCCTCTCCCCGGGTACAGACCGGGATGAACATACGACAGAGGTACCCGATACCGGTACCGGAGAGATTGTGCCTTTCCCGGCAGAACCTGCAGAGACACCGGATCAAAAAGATGAGAGTGAAGAGATTAAAGCACCGGTAACGGTGCCATCAACGCCACTTTCGATTTTTATTGCTCCGCTTGGTATTGCTACACTCTCTCTTCTATGCAGATCGAAAAGAAGATCTCACGAGATCAACTGACAAATTCAACCATCTTTTCCTTAAAATAATCTTCTACTTCCTGCATTACTGCATAGGGACCCCGTACCGCAAGAAGGGTCCGGGCATCCCCGTCCATATTCGCAAATGATAATTTCTCAGTCCGCTCTACCATCTCAACATCAAATTTCGTGATAATATCCCTGATGATTGAACGGGGTGTACCCGGAGGGAATATGAGATCATATAACGGTTCATCCTGGCTGTTTTTATCCTGATTATTCTCTATCGGTGACATGTTATCTTCCATATGTGCAATCTGATCTTTGTATTGTCTCTTTTTTTCCCAATGAAAAAATGGGATGAATCAATGGGATTTTTACCTTATTTCTCGAAAAACCGGGAACGGAGATCACCGCCCGATAGCGATCCTTCGTGACATGATACATTTCCCCCCCGTTACTCCACCTATCGGCATTGATGGTTTTCCGAGCGAGTTCATGCATCTTCCCATGAGAGCTGCCCCCCTGGCAAGTCCGTCATCGACAAAGACCAGATGATTAACCGGATCATGGAACAATTTCCGCTTGATGATGCCATCAAGGATAAATTGAGGTTTATTCCCGGATATAGCAGCTCTGCCGGTGAATCCTATCGATGTATTCTCAGCAATAAAACCACATTCGGCAGAGATATCGATAAGTCGCAGTGCCATCTCCGCACCGGTCTTATCAATGACGGTTCGTAAGACATCAAGGGATTGTTCGTGATAGATCTCCTTTCCAATCTGCTCAAGCTTGTCCATCGCATCCCCGTTTTCTCCGACATCAATCCCGATAAGGGTTACACCGGATTTATGTGCGATATCTGCATACACAGGGACTTTTCCGTACCTTCTCCGATGGGAAGGAACCACCTCCACCGATATCAGCTCATGACACCGGTGAACATACTCATCGATTATGCGCGATTTTTTCGCGCTGGTTATCCCCATCATCTTTTTTGGACTGTCACCAAAGATATCAAGTGCGGTTCCGGTTCTGGTATCAACAAGACCGGTACCCCGGATAATACCATCAAGGATCGAACCGGCAAGACCACAGAAATTCCCGATGGTGTTTGCAAAGGGATCACTTGCATCAGGAGGAACGTTACTGGTAATCCTCCCGTCAAGCGTCGTGCCAAAATCAATCGCAATACAGGGGTTCCTGAAATCAACCGGGGTCCATTTGGCTCCTTCTTTGATCCCTGCCATCGCAAGTTCTCCTTCCATCTCGTTTGCCACCATCTCAACACCGGTTGCTCCCCGCGGAGGGACAACCCCTGCAACTGCACCGGAAAAGTTAACACGGTCAGCAAAAGAGAACGGCTGTAACTTTTTCTGCTGGTTTGCTTTTGACATTGGGGGAGTCATCTTTTTCGGGGGAACCCCTGCTGCAAGGCAACCGTTTGCAAGCGCAATAACGAAATCTCCTACCTGGTCAGGTGAATCCATCGCTGCAACAACCCCGGTACTCCGTACCACAAAATCCAGGTCATCCCTGATATCCAGTTTTGCCTCTGCGTGACAGGAAATTATAGTCTCCTGAACAAGCTCGGTGACAGACTCGCGGGTCAGATCGGTTCCATCAAGGGTCTGGCCAAATATCTCTTCACCTGGTTTTGGCTTGCGGACGTCCCTGCTCATGCTAACCGTTTTATTGATCACGTAGCAGACCCCCTTCTCCAGATCAACACCGGTAAGAATACACTTGGTAGTGGTATTACCCATCTCAACAGAAGCAACGATAAAATAGGGTTTTGTCTCATACTCTCGTTTCTCAAGTCCCGGTCCGGATATAATAAGGGGGGGAGGGGGACTGGTAACAATGTGGGGTTTGGGAGCAGAAGTAAAGAGAGACTTGAAGAGATTTGGACTCATTACGTGAATATTTTGATTTCAGACAATATCAGCTTTGCTTTACGATATCGACTCTCACCTGATCCGCTCCCTGCCTGTTATCTCTCTTTCAGAGATCATACCAATGATACGGGTTCCATTCTCAAGCAGGAATAAAGCAACAGGCACCGGTGTCACCTTTTTATCAAAAAGATCACGATAATGTAAAAAGAATGCAGATCATAACAGAACCATCTCCTGATATCTGCTACACTCCTGATGATATCTCAGGGAATACTCCTGTTACCTGACAGAGAGAATCAGTGACCGGTTGTGGTTTTCCTGGCTGATATTACATCCACCTGTTCTCTCATACCGATGATATCTTCTCATTTCAGAGAAACTAAAAAATATGGATCAGGTTAACAGAACAAGACATTTCATTGCCCTTTTTACAATACGAGGAGAGAAGAAAGGAACTTAAAGCAGGGACCGTTGTGCGGCAACCCGGACCCCGGGTTTTCCGGGGCATTATCGGATCTGTCAGGTGAGACATGGTTTTTAGACGAGGAGCCCTTTCCTTTTTCGCAATCCGGTTAATCGGGAGACCCGGTGAGGTGCTTCGCATGGCCTTTACTGCTGACCGGTGACGAAATGATGTGTGGGGAGTACTCAAAAAATAGAAATCTGTCAGAAAAGAAAGATAAAGATATTTGCAGGTATCTCACAAATGCACCCCGGAAAAACAGTGGTCTTGTTGTGTGCATCATTAATTGTGCAAAATCAGGGTGCCTGTAAACGTGCGGAAGCCATAAATCAGGTAGGAAAATGATGGAAACATCCACCCCGGGAATACGAGAAGCAGGTACACAATGCGGTATTCGTGTACAAAAGAGAGGTATTCCATCCCCAAACCAGGACAATTATTCGCAAAAAAAAGAAAAAGCCACTGTACCGGTCCGTGCGGTTCTGTTTGATCTGGATAATACCCTGTTTGATTTTGTCAGAGCAAAATTAAAAGCGTGTGACGCGGTTATCTCCTGTCTTGGATCAGGAAGCAGAAAAGAACTGCTGCGCTTTTTTCTTCGTGATATCTGGCGTCTTGAAGATCCGGTAATAATCTGGGAATATATGAACCATCACGGGAACACATCCCGATCAGAATTTGAGCGATGTAAAGAGATCTACCTCTCGGTAAAGAAAGCCAACACCTACCCCTATCCGGGAGTGTCACAAACCCTTTCATATTTACGAAAAAACCGGGTAGCCCTCGGAATAGTGACTGATTCTGCAACCCACATCGCCAGAGAGAAGTTACAACTTCTACAGATATCCCGGTTCTTTCCTATTCTTGTTACCGGGGAGATGACCGGGACATTAAAACCAAAATCTGATATCTTTATCCTTGCATTACAGCGTCTCTGTCTGCCACCCGGGCAAGTGTTGTTCGTGGGAGATTCCCTGTATCGTGACGTACACCCTTCTCTTACCCTTGGAATGCAGACCGCATATGCAGCATATGGAGACCGGAACCATTTCGATAATCCCTGCGATATTTATCCCGATTATACGCTTTATTCTATTAGTGACCTCATGAACCTGATTCCGACCGTTAATAAAACGATTATAAAATGTGATGAAAAACCCTGAAAAATCAAAAAAAGGGTTAAAAACCCTGAATATGCTATTTTCATAAAATGAGACTGAGAGATGGAAAGACACCACACAAAAGAAGATTATAAGAGACGGATAAGACCTCTTCTTGGCTCCAAAACCTCACCAATCTGTTTTAAGAGTGCGATCTGACGTTTTACATCCTCTTCATCATACCCCAATTTTATCACCGCATCAACAACTTCCGGGTAATTCGCGTGACCCTTTTCTTTTGCTCCTGCTTTTATTATCTCCTTGATTGTGCGTATCAAATCCTGCTTCCCTTTGGATTTTACATAAACCCTGTCAATATCGAATGCACCGGTTTTTGAATCATATGCAACATTTTTCAGACACTCATTGATGATATGAATGGCACGGTCAGCATCGCTCTCTTCGATTATTGGGGATAACCGGATACGGGCACTGGCCTCGGCAAGACGGATAATCGCCTCTAACTGACGGGCTGTTATCGGAACAGGCATATTCTGTTGTGCAATTTCACGCAGAGTGAGGTAATTATTAACCAGCATCTCCCGTGCCCTCTCTGATAACAACGGAAAACAGGTTCTCTTCGCATATGCAACGTATTTCCTGAACAATACCTCATCAATCTCAGGAGTTACTCCTTTCTTTTCTTTCTCAAGGATACTCTCATCTACTCCGGATTCAGAATTATACGTATATTGTGCGATAAGTTCTCCGAGCTTGTGTGACTGCAGGATATGGTTGGCGATAGCCCGGTCTTTTTCTTCATGCGGTTTATCAGTCATGGTAAAGAGCAGATCAAACCGGGAAAGCAATGATGGGGGCATATTAATCTGATCTGCGATGGGATCATTATCATCAAACCGTCCCATTGCCGGATTTGCAGCTCCCAGAAGCGCGCATCGGGAACGGAGCGTTGCGGTAATACCGGCTTTCGCCACGCTGATTGACTGCTGTTCCATTGCTTCATGAAGCGAACTCCGATCATGTTTGTTCATCTTATCCATCTCATCAACGCAGGCAACCCCCATATCTGCAAGAACCAGCGCACCTGCTTCAAGCGTCCATCTCCCGTCTCCAAACTCGTCCTTTACTGCTGTGGCAGTTAATCCTGCTGATGTTGAAGACTGTCCGCTGGTATAGATCGATCGGGGTGCCAGCCGTGAGACATACCGTATCATCTGGGATTTTGCAACTCCGGGATCTCCAATCAGTAAAATGTGAATATCACCCCGCAGATGAGTGCCATCCAACATCTCTTTTGTGATACCCCCAAACAACTGAAGTGCGATCGCCAGCTTGACATCATCATGACCAAAAACAGTAGGTGCGATGGATTTGGAGACTTTCCGGTAAATAAGCGGATCAGAGGCAAGTTCAGTTATTCTTCTGATATCCTCATCCATAATATCCACTTCTGCAAACTCTTTCTCTGAAATCTCAATCGAGTTGCATTCTAAGTAAATATCAAAGATCGTACTCTTAGTACTGTAGGATGTACGCTGCATCGATCTCAGAATACCATGTAAAATTACCCGGTCCCCGGGTGCTACAACCCCGCACAGGTCATCGGTAAGATCAACATCAAGGGTTTGCGGTTGCTCGCCACCCCTGAGTCCTTCAGGAGACTCCTGTATTCTGAGCTTCTGTGAATCAACAAACTCAGAGAGCTTCACAAACAGTTCCAGTTTCTTGTGGGTACAACCGTCAGTTGCACATCCGTCTGGTTCGACAAAACTCCCGTATCCCTGGACCCGGGATGTGATATGTCCGGATGGACACCTGAACTTCGCAAGCGTTATCCGTGGCCTTACTTCTGTTATTTTCCGTAAGATCCCTTCGATACTGATGAACTTACCAATGTGGTCAGAACGGATATCCCTGATTGAGATCTTCTTTGGCAGGTTGACAAACCTGATGTTCACCAGGGGAACCGATTTATCCTTCTTTAAGATAATCAGCTGATGGTTCCGGATACAGTCCCTGACATCCCCGATAACCTTACCCGGGGTCTCGAGGAGCTCATCGGCCATCTGGGTTCCGACACGCCCGTAACTCTCAATATCATGATAATCAATCTGCAGGGATCGCCGGAAGGGATACTCGCGGGATATCTCTTCCAGTTCCTTCTTATAGCGCGCCTTTAAAAACCGTTTCCAGTCTGCATCCCTGTCGGTTAACTCTACGTCCATATCGCTTATTATTACCGGGAACGTTCAAAAGCCATCACGAACTTTGCAATCAGCGCTTCCATCTGGATATCACTGTTAGCCCCTTCTGACAGGCGGAAATCAGTCTCACCGATATGATCCACAAGAAGGAGACGGATATCAGAAAGGAGATCTATCCGGGTAACTACCCGGTACAACTGACCGAGCAACTCCTGCGGCGCAATCCCCCGTTCATGCAATAATGTTCCAAGTACCTGCTCTGCTCCCTCAAAGTTTCCACTCCTGCAGAGATTCAGCAACTCCTGCAACTCCTCGGGCTGTGCAGTTGCGGTAATGGCATAGATCATATCAGGGTTTATTTCAGCTGAGAGGATGGCAGCACCCTGAAGAGCATTGATGGCTTTTCTCATGTCACCCTGGGCAACAAAACAGATGGCAGCAGAGATCTCAGGGGTAATAACAAGGTTCTGCTCATGACCGATTCTCTGGACCATGGTTGTAATCGCTTCATTATCAAGCGACCGGAACCGGTACACTGCGCAACGGCTCTGGATGGGATCGATTATCTTTGAGGAGTAATTGCAGGAGAGAATAAACCTGCAGGACATTGCATACGTCTCCATGGTCCTGCGCAGCGCAGATTGTGCATCACTGGTCAGTGCATCAGCCTCGTCCAGAAACAGGATCTTAAATGCTGCACCTCCAAACGGTGACGTCCGTGCAAATTGTTTCACCTGGTTTCTGACAACATCGATGCCACGATCATCTGAAGCATTCAGTTCACGAAAGTTCATCCGCCAGTCCTCTCCAAAGAACTCCCGCGCAAGTGCGACCGCTGCTGTTGTTTTTCCCACCCCGGCATTACCGGTAAAGAGGAGGTGTGGCATTGAACCAGCATCGACGTAACTCATCAGCCGCTCGATAATGTCGGCCTGCCCTACTATTTCACTCAGTTTCTTTGGACGGTACTGTTCTATCCATATGGTATGACCCTGCTCCATTTCTTCACTCCACTTCTGCCGATCTGCAGGATTTGCACTATCATATGGTCCTGACCAGATCTCTTTCTGTACATTATAGGTGAAACGAGAAGAAGACTTGATGGTATCGATCTGGTCAATAGAACGTAACAATTAAAGCCGGGCTTTTAAAAAAAGAGAATTGTATGAGAGTTTGGAGCAGGTTATTCTTCCAGATCCGGACCTGTCTCTTTGGTCAGGTTTGCTGCAAGACCTTCTTCGTCGCCGGCACTCTCAGCTTCTTCGGTACTTACGGTATTTTCATCAGACACGACCTGTTCGGAATCGGGTGCTGCAAGGAGCGCATCGATCTGTTCTACCGTCTCTTTTGCCACGGAATCATCAGGATTAATTGAGATAACCTCAAGAAATGCTTCCTTTGCTTCCTCAAGATCTCCTGCCTTAAACAGAGCGGTTCCCTTGTTGAACCAGACCGTCGCATCATGCTGGTTAAATGTTATTGCCTCATCAAAGGCTTCTACAGCATCTTCGTACCGATCCAGTTCAAGGAGGGTGAGACCCTTGCTGTTATACGCCCGAAGAGCAGGTTCGAGGGCTATTACTTCGTCATAATACCCGAGAGCATCTTCATAGGAACCCAGATTATGGCTGGTTGTTCCCAGGTTATAGTACACTTCGGTCAGGTTTGTACCGAGATCGAGTGCATCCTTGAAAGTACCAAGTGCCTTTTCGTATTCTTTCTGCTCGTTGTACATGGTACCAAGATTAATCATTGCCTGAGGGTATTGTGGATCCAGTTCAATCGCCTTTTTAAAGGTACTTATTGCCTCATTATATTTCTCTGCTGCGCCGAGGGTTCGTCCATACATCTCCCAGGCAGCGGCATTGTCCTTGTAAGACGGGTCGCCTACCACCTTCTGGAGAACCGGTTCAGCAAGGTTATAGTCCTCGATCTCCATTAACGATACTGCGGCAAAGTACTTTGCATCCATATTTGTCGGATCGATCTCTGCTGCCTTATCATAGGCGATGATTGCGGTCTCGAAATCCTTCTTGTCAGCATAAATATTGCCAAGGTAGAACCACGCATTCGCATTTGTGGAATCAAGTCCGGTTACCTTGTTAAAGTCAGTTGCTGCATCATCGTACCGCTCAAAACCCATATTCGCGACTCCGCGGTTGTAATATGCAGGTGCGAGATCCGGGTTTATCGCAAGAGCTGCATTCGTCGCTTCTATCGCTTCATCATACCGCTCCTGTGAATTGAGAATACCACTGATATCCACGTACGCAGCAGCATGTTCGGGATTAAGCGTTGCTGCCTGTCGGTAGGCTTCTATCGCTTCTTCAGTATTGCCAAGTCCGTATCGGGCCGATCCGGTATAATACCAGGCATCATCAAGAAGTTCACTCACGTTGTCAGGATCGAGCTCCACGACTTTCGCAAATGCTTCGATTGCCTCTTCTTCATTTGCCAAAGCAAGATTTGCCCGGCCCTTTTGGTACCATCCCTGTACATAGTTGGGTTTTTCTTCAAGAACTGCATTAAAGGATGCCAGGGCATCCTCGTAGAGATTATCACTATCCAGGTACAGTAGTCCGATCTCGTAATTGACCGCAAAATTTTCTGGATTAATCTGGTATGCCTTCTCTATTGCATCCCGCGACTGCTCATAATCCCCAAGGATCCCGCCATAGATAATCCCTTTCCAGTAATATGCAGCATCATTCTCAGGAACCAGACGTATCGATTCATCAAATGCTGCTATTGCATTCTCATAATCTTCCATCTCCATGAGAATCCGCCCCTTGTCATACCAGGTCTGGTCATTATCAGGGAAGAGAGATAAAAGATTATCTGCGGCAGCAAGAGCTTCATCAAACATCCTCTGTTCATTGTAGATAAAGACAATATTGCGGTATGCCTGTACCCGTTCGGGATCCAGTTCGGTCACCCGGGTGTATGCATCTACTGCATCCTCATAATTCTGAAGAAGAAATGCTGCTCCTCCTTTCTTAAACCACGCATCTGCGTAATTTGGATCGATTGCAATTGCCTCGTCAAATAACCGGGCTGCTTCTTTGGTCTGGTTACTCTCAAACAGGGCAAGGCCCTCTTCGTAGAGAGCAGTAGCATTCTGTTCAGCAGCGGTCACCGTTACGGCAATACCACCACCAAACAGGATTCCAATACTCATTAGCACTAGGATTATCCTGGTTTGCATGCCATAAACGTGCATGGTGCACGCACAAATACTTTCTCGAAACCTCACACAATAACCCACAAAATGAAGCAGGGGGATTGGTTTTGCGCAGATATACCGGCAAAAATAAAGGGAATAAACCCCGACGCTATTTTATTATTTTATGAAAATAAAAATCACACCATCTGGTGAATAAAACAACCCTGCCCAACCGGTAAATAATGGCAGATCGAGACAAAATAAAAAACCCAAAACCTGATAACGACAGGTATCACTGCCATAACCTGCAGAAAGATGAGGACAGTCTTTACTCCTTGCTTTCTCTCCGATTATTATCGGTATCAGATAATAATGGGATAACTGACGGGGGCTTTATCCCTGCCTTTCTCATCTCAACCCATGCCCTCCTGGTGACTTCTGATGTAAACTCAAATTCCTGCCTGAGATCATTGACATATCCTTTGGCACGTATCCGCTTGTAAAACGGAAAATCTTCGAGCAGAACCGTATACGGATATTTTTTTGAGATTATCACGTACTTTGAAGTGATAAGCGCTTCTTTGAGAATCTTCATCGCAGGTTGTGGATCAGAACACGGGTGAATAAAGAGATCGATCTCAACCATCATGGCAAGATCACCGTCATTTCCACTGGTAACCGGCTGGTTAAAGATGCTGAAATTCGGAATAGACACCATTTCATCGGCAGGAGTCACAATACGTGTGGAACGGATACCAATATTTTTTACTTCCCCATATTTTTCACCAATAGTGATTTTGTCACCAATTTGATAGGGTTTTTCTAATATTATCACGACACCACCAACAATATCAGAAAAGAGATCTTTTAACCCAAACCCGATTGCAGCTCCAAAAAATCCTGAAAATGCGAGAATCTGGGTCATTGAAGGTTCTATGACTGCAATGATGATATAATACAGAGCAAATGCATAGATAAGGAGTTTTACTAACGGAATTATCAGGGTTACTGATGTCCGGTATGAGCCTATCCGTTCAGATACCTGCATCAGGACATAACCAAAAAACCGGTTAAGAACGTACGCGATGATGATGATGAGACAGATATAGATGATAAGATTCGCATCAATCGTTTTTATGGGAATTTCAGCGGTAACATTGGAGAACGGGATCTCTGACATGATTACCAGAGCCTCCTGTTCTTCTTCAGGTAATCAATCACCGGTCCGAGGGCAAAAGGAGAGATGCGATAGTACCCGTTTGTCTCAATGACGAGATCCTGCTGAACAAGACGATACAGTGTCTGGGCAATATCTATCTCAGAACCCGCAACATCTTTCAGGTCGATCTCATGTATACATTCCATAGAGAGGATAATAAAAAGAATAAACGATTCATTGATGTCAAGGGAGATGAAATAGGCATATTCAGGAATGGAACCGATTGATATTTCCCTTCTCTTAAAGGCCTCTTCCCAAAGCAGGATGCCTACTCCCGGATTTCCCCTCGCAATCCGGTTTATCTTTTCAAAAATTACATCCTCAACTGAGATCTGAACACGGTTTTTTCGGGGTGCCTGCCAGAATATCAATGAAAAGTTCAGTTTTATCCAGGGAATAGAGATCTTCTCCTTGTAAAACGGCAGGGAGACATCTTTGTGTATTTTCGAGTAAAACATGGACCGTTCGGTAGCACCATCATCGAGAAACCGGATCTCTTCCTTTTTATATTTTGAAAGTATCACCTGCTTGAGTACCGGTGTATCCATTTTGTTTAAGAGGAGTATTTTTGGAAAATAGGCATCAAGATGTAAGACCTGAGAGAGGGACTGCCAACTGAACAGATTCCATGTAGTCACGAAGAGTTTTTTCGAAGAGATCAAAAGATTAAGAAAATGATTACAGAGATCAAACCCTCCGATCTTCCATGTTGCAAGAAACTGGCAGTTATCAATGAGGATTATATCCTCAGACAATGCTCTAAAATCCGGAATTTTTGATTGTGTGATGACAAACTCCAGCGGGAAATAATATACCCGGTCTTTATAAAGACGCTGGATCTCATGAACAAGTGTTGTCCGCCCTCCCATGGGTTCTGAGATGATAGCAATATGCTCAAGGGCACCTGATCCAATTCGTTTTATGACATCAGTTATTGTTTCTATCTCCTCTTCATAGCCGATTACAGAACATTCGGAATTATCGATCTGCGTATCTGTCATAAAACTGCCCTTATTACACTATGAATAAATTGTATATACGGTTACGTGAATGAGGGGCGAACAAAGTGAACGCGACGATGGGGATATCCTCACATCTGACGTATGTAACCCCGGGATATCACTGATTATTACCGGAAAAGAGATGAATAAAGAGGAAAATTTGATAGAAATAGGGAAAAACGTCCTCCAAAACCATTCAGATGCGAGGGATGGGATTCGAACCCACGGACTCCTTCGAGAACGGATCTTAAGTCCGCCGCCTTTGGCCTGGCTTAGCTACCCTCGCGCTTATGAGTTTGAACGCATAAGGTAAAATAGATACTGAGAGGGATGATCCAAAAATCCGGTTTTCTTAAAGCCTAAATCAGGAGCATCCCTTAAACGAAAAAATTCTAGTAGAAAGAGATTGTACCAGATGAGATTGTTATGGATCTTATCGGATGGGTCGAGTATAAGGGCAATCCTCTCAATAATGCTGAACTTATCACAACCCTCTCAACAAATCCGCGAAAAATACTCGCATGCGGGGGTGAATTTTATCTCTCGTGGGATGAATACAAAGCCCGCGATTATTATGGAATTATTCCGGGACCCTGTCCTGCAGGAACACTTTCCCATAACGGCAGAATCATCGGCACCATAGAACCACCGGCAGAGCAGCTGACACTCGAGGAAGCCATCATCACCGCAGTCAGGTTACGTTCTGATACCGGCGTTACTGCTCTCTCCGGAGGTGTTGACTCAACCCTGGTCGCATACCTCGCCGGACTGCCCTGCTTATCTGTCGGCTGCACTGACTCCCATGATATCAGACAGGCAACGCATGTCTCCCAAAACCTCGGCTTACCGCTCCAGACCCGAATCATCAATCCACGGGATATCGAGGAGGCACTATCCATCGTTGTTACCCTCGATCCCACATGGTCACCGGTTGATGTCGGTATCGCAACTTCACTTTTCTGTATCAGCGAGTATGCATCTGAACTCGGATACAGGCGGATCCTGACCGGACAGGGTGCCGATGAACTCTTCGGAGGATATACCCGCCATCTGCACTCAAACGACCTGGCAGCTGCATTACAGAAGGATTTTCTCAATCTCGCAAACCAGGTATCACGGGACCAGAGAACGGCTGCCTGTCATGCGACGTACCTCTCGATGCCCTACCTTGACACGCGTGTTGTCTGCGCAGCATCACAGGTACCGGTTGGTGAACTGATCATGAAAGGAGTCAGGAAACGACCGCTCCGGATCATAGCTGCGCGCCATATCCCTGCAGAATTTGCGTATTATGAGAAAAAAGCTATGCAATACGGGACAGGGATCTGGAAAGAGATAAAACGGCTTGCCCGTCATAATGGTTATAACACGTCGGTTCAAGACTACATAAATAGTTTAAGGAGGACCTGAACACCAATGGTTACCGAAAAAGACGTCATGCATGTCGGAAAGCTGGCTGACGTCGGAATTGATGAATCAGAGCTCAAGGAATTCTCAGATCAGTTTACCCGGATTCTTGACTACTTTGCTGTTCTTGAGGAATTACCAGAAGAACGAACCCATGCCGGGGATCTCCACACCATTCTTCGGGAAGATAGTATTACCCCGTCACTTCCTTCGGAAGATGCCCTCCGCAATGCAGGGGAGACAGAAGAGGGATACATAAAGGCCCCCCGGGTGATGTGATGGGAAGCATGACATTCCATCCGGAAGACCCCTATCATGCCTTTATCACAACGGTTCGGGATCCAGAATATACAGAGGGTCCCTTATCAGGGGTCCCGGTAGCAATAAAAGACAATATATCTACCTCCGGTATCGAGACGACCTGTGGTTCTGCAATATTACGGGGATATATTCCTCCCTACGATGCCCATGTCATAACCCTCCTCAGACGTGCAGGTGCTGCAATCGTGGGAAAGACAAACATGGACGAGTTCGGGATGGGTACAACAACAGAATCAAGTGCATTCGGACCCACCACAAACCCGAACGATAGCAGCCGGGTTCCCGGGGGATCCTCAGGAGGATCAGCCGCTGCCGTGGCAGCCGGAATGGTTCCGTATGCTCTTGGGTCAGATACCGGGGGTTCCATCCGCTGTCCTGCCTCATTCTGCGGGATCGTTGGATTAAAGCCAAGTTACGGACGTGTCTCCCGGTTTGGTCTGATTGCATATGCCAATTCTCTTGAACAAATAGGGCCGATGGCCAGGGATGTTTCCGGTGTTTCCCGGATCTTTTCTGTTATTGCCGGCCATGATCCCAGGGATGCAACATCCGCAGACAGGCCCTACAACCATGAACCTGATTCTGACGTTATGGATGGGCTTAAGATCGGTATTCCTGACGAGTATTTTGGAGAGGGAGTTGATCCGGCAGTCAGGGAAACCGTTACCGGTGCACTTGATATCTGTTCATCCATGGGAGCAGAACTCATCCCCTGCCGGATGCCGTCCATGCAGTACTCCCTTGCGGCATACTATGTTATCTGCACGAGTGAAGCAAGTTCCAACCTTGCAAGGTTCGATGGAATACGCTATGGTCCTGCCGTTAACACGAAAAAACGCTGGCACGATGCCTTCTCTGACTACCGGCATGATCACTTCGGAAAAGAGGTCAGACGCCGGATAATGCTCGGAACGTTTGCGCTCTCGGAAGGCTACTATGGCAGATATTACCAGAAAGCACAGGCTGCACGACGGATGGTACGGGAGGACTTCAGGAGAATTCTCACTCAGGTAGATATTATCGCCGGTCCGACGATGCCAACCATTGCGTACCGTCTGGGAGAAAAGACAAAAGACCCGCTCCAGATGTATCTTGCAGATATCCTCACCGTTCCTGCAAACCTTGCAGGAGTCCCTGCAATATCCGTTCCCTGTGGAATGATCGAAAAGATGCCGGTCGGCTTTCAGATCATGGGGAGTAACTTTCATGAGGAGGCCATTATCGATGCTGCATATGCCTTTGAACAGGAGATGAAACATGGCAGATGAGATAATTATCGGACTTGAGATACACTGCCAGTTACACACTGCATCAAAACTCTTCTGCGGGTGTGATACCGATTTTCGGAGCGATGCACCGAACACGCATACCTGCCCGGTCTGCCTCGGGTTGCCGGGATCCATGCCGATGCTCAATAAGAAAGCGGTAGAATATGCCCTCATGGTTGCAAAGGCACTGCATTGCGAGGTTCTCTCAGAGTGCGAATTTTCACGGAAAAACTACTTTTACCCTGATTTGAACAAGGCTTACCAGATAACCCAGTACGACAAACCACTGGCAGAGAACGGGCATATCTTAATCGAAGGCGATAACGGAGAGAAAAAGATCAGGATAACACGAATTCATCTCGAGGAGGATCCGGGAAGATCGGTTCATATGGGTTCACAGGAACGGGGAAGATATACTCTGGTTGATTATAACCGGGCCGGAATACCTCTTATCGAGATCGTTACCGAACCGGATCTGAGATCACCAAAAGAGGCACGACGTCTTCTCAACAAGATGAGAGCCACCCTTGAGTACCTGAATGTATTTGACAGTGAGGCAGAGGGATCACTCAGGGTCGATGCCAACATCTCGATAAAGGGCAGTAACCGCGTTGAGATAAAAAACATCTCGAGTTATAAAGGGGTTGAGAAAGCCCTGCTCTTTGAGGTGACCCGACAGAAGAACGTTATCAGAAGGGGCCTTACTGTTGAACGGGAAACACGGCACTTCCTGGAGAGTCGCGGAGTTACAACCTCGTCCCGATCGAAAGAAGAAGAGAATGATTACCGGTACTTTCCCGAGCCCGATCTGCTTCCCCTGCAGGTCAAATCCTGGGTCGATACAATCATACTGCCCGAACTGCCGGATGCACGGCGGGAACGGTTTAAAACCAGGTACGGATGTTTCACAGAACACGCAAAAACCCTGACCGGATCCAAGAAAACAGCCGACTTCTTTGAGAGTGTCGCAGGCAATAACCCGGCCCTTGCCTCAACATGGATTGCCGATTACCTCCTCGGTGAACTGAATTACCGTGATATGTCAATTGATTCGGTACCGCCATCCCACTTCACTGACCTGCTTAATCACCTTGCAACAGAGGCAATTACCGATAAGAGTGGTGTTGAGATCCTTCGGGCGATGCTGGATCAGATAGCAGAAGGAAAACCAATAGAGACACCAACAGCAATTATTGCCCGTCTCGGCCTTGCAAAGACAGGAGGTGACGAGATTGCAGGGATGATCGGGGATGTTATTAAAGAAAATCCGCAGGCGGTAAAGGATTATTACGATGGAAAGAAAGAAGCACTGAATTATCTCGTCGGACAGGTCATGAAAAAGAGCAGGGGACGTGCAGATCCTGCCCAGTTAAACACCTTATTAGTTAGCAGGCTTACAAAAGAGGAATAATCACCCATGCATCTTATTATTGCCGAGAAGAATATCGCTGCCGCAAGAATTGCACAGATTCTTGCGGGAAACGGGAAAGTTTCCCAGAAGCGCGAGGGAAAAACAACTGTCTACCAGTTTTCTGAGACCACCGTGATGGGTCTGCGTGGTCATGTCGTTGAGGTTGATTTTGTTCCCGGATATTCCAACTGGCGTTCCGAGACCTACCCTCCCCGGTCTCTCATCGATGCGAAAACCCAGAAAAAGCCGACAGAACCAGGGATCGTAAATCTTGTCAAAAAACTCTCTAAAAAGGCAAATCGTGTCACTATCGCTACTGATTTTGATACAGAGGGAGAACTGATAGGAAAGGAAGCATATGAGATTGTAAGGTCTGCTCATGCAGCGGTACCGGTTGACCGGGCACGATTCTCAGCGATAACCAAAAAAGAGATTGAAGATGCATTTTCTCACACAACCGGGATTGATTTTGACCTTGCATCTGCAGGAGAGACACGGCAGATTATTGATCTCATGTGGGGAGCTTCTCTTACCCGTTTTATCAGTCTTGCAGCAAAACGGGGTGGAAATAACATATTATCTGTCGGCAGGGTACAGAGCCCGACACTTGCCATGATCGTGGATCGTGAACATGAGATCGAGGCTTTTGTCCCTGAACCATACTGGGAGCTGACCGTATCCACTGAGAAAAATGATACACCCTTTTCTGCCAGACATGTTCATGGAAAATTCCGGGATAAAAGCGAGGCAGAAACTGCATACCAGGCAACAAAAGAGCCTCTGACCGTTTTAGAGACAAAAGAAGGGGTCAGACGTGACCTGGCACCAACTCCGTTTGATACTACCGGGTTTATCGTTGCAGCAGGTCGATTCGGACTTTCAGCTGCAAATGCCATGCGAATCGCCGAAGAACTCTATATGAACGGTTTTATCTCCTATCCCAGGACCGATAATACCATCTATCCGCCATCTCTTTCTATTAACGCAATTTTAACCGATATCTCGGGAGGGTCTTTTGACGAGGAAATTGCGTGGGTCAGAAAAAATAAGCGGGAGAGCCCGACAAGGGGAAAGAAATCTTCAACCGATCACCCGCCCATCCACCCGACCGGGAGGGCAACACCGGATCAGCTTGGAGAGAACTGGAAGGTGTATGAACTTATCGTCAGAAGGTTCCTTGCAACCCTTTCCCCTGATGCGTTGTGGCTGACGGTAAAGATCTCACTTGCTGCCGGGAAAGAGCCCTATACATCAACAGGAAGCCGCCTGCAGGAGCCGGGATGGAGAACGGTATATCCGTACAGTGAAGCAAAAGATAACCTGCTGCCCCCGGTATCCAAAGGAGAGATCCTTCCTATCAGATCGAAAGACCTTCTGGAGAAAGAGACATTACCTCCTGCCCGGTATTCACAGAGTAAGCTTATCCAGCAGATGGAAGAGCTGGGCCTTGGAACGAAGAGTACCAGGCATGAAGTGATTCAAAAGCTCATTTCACGGAAATACATCGAAGGAACACCACTCCGTCCCACCCTTGTCGGAAGAGCGGTATCTGAATCCTTAAAATCCCATGCTGATGCCATTATAAATCCGGATATGACACGTGCTCTCGAAGAGGAGATGGGCAACATCCGTGACCGGAAGATAACAAAAGATGAGGTCGTCTCTGATTCACAGAAAATGCTGCACCGTGTCTTTGATGCTCTGGAGTTAAACGGTGAACAGATCGGCAGGGAGATCATGGAACAGACCAATGAAGAGTATACGATTGGTCCCTGTCCTGCCTGTGGAAATGATTTACGGATCCATCATATACGAGGGCAGACTCAGTTTATCGGTTGCACAGCCTATCCGGATTGTACCTTCAACATCGGCCTGCCCGGCAGTATGTGGGGATTTGCAGTACGGACAAAAAACGTATGTGAAGTGCACCGTCTTTTTTTTGTTAATCTTGTTGCCAGGGGTGCCAGACCCTGGGAGATCGGCTGTCCGTTCTGTCATCATCTCTCCCAGCAAAAAGAGATCTACGCCATGATGCCGTCAATGACTGATGAGATATGGAACACGATAACCGGAAGCGGGATATTCTCGGTATATGATCTCTCAAAGATGGAAGGAGATAATCTGGCTGATAAAACCGGAATTGATGCAATACTTGCAGAAAAAATAACCAAAGAAGCGGTAACAGTGATGGATCTCTTAAAAAAGCGATCGCTTTGTAAGAAATTTATCAGGAAGCTTATCCCGCCAAAAAAAGGGAGAAGTCATGCCCGTGTAATGAATGCCTTACATACGATGGGTTTTAATGAGATCAATGATCTGGCACATGCAACGATCAGGCAACTGCGGGATGCAGGGATGACCGAGGATGAAGCAACTGCGGTTCATACCTCTGCGTTACTTCTCGCCGGAAAAGAGAGGATGCGATCCTATGGAGTTCCTGCAGTAAGTATCACCAGATATCAGGATGCCGGGTTCATTACTCCGGAAAACCTTATTAATACCCCGATGCCTTATATTGCGAGCATGACCGGAATCACGATTGAGACCGTCTACCGCCACCTGTCCCTGATCGCTAAAGCACTGGGACAGCCTGTCCCGGAAAAAGTTACCAATTCTGCCTTTGAAAAAGGGAAAACAGAACTTCTTGCCGGAGACGGGATCGGACAAGCCACTCTCGAACGGCTCTATCGTGCCGGCATCTATAACAGTAAGACGATAAGGAATGCAGATTCGAAAGAGATTGCACTGCTTACAGGATTGCCGGAAACCCGGGTTTTAGCGATGCAAAAAGTGTTTTTATGAACTGCTGTGTATGAATCGTTGTATGTTACTCAAGAAAAGAGAGAAACCCTGACAGATTCCTGGAGATATCATGTTCACAAAATGGAAAAACTGGGCACACGTTACGAAACTGGATCCCGATAAAGTACTGCATGCCACTGATATTGTTGAGATCGCGACCAGCGGAACTGATGCTCTGATGTTGTCAGGAACACTCAATATCACCAGGGAAAATATGCAGATGTTACGGGATCAGGTCTCATCCTATGGTCTTCCCCTGGTAGTTGAACCGTCCGGTCCTCATGCGGTTGTTGCCGAGGGTATCGATCTTCTCTTCATCCCAAGTGTGCTCAATACATCAAACCTGGAATGGATCATTGGAAAACATAAATCATGGGTCATGCAGGAGAAAGTTTCCTGGGACCGGGTGATCCCCGAGGCATACATCGTCTTAAACCCCAACTCATCGGTTGCAAAGGTGACAGGAGCCCAGTGTTTCCTCTCAAACAAGGAAGTCATGGCATATTGTGAAGTTGCCGACCAGTATTTCTCCTTCCCTCTTATTTACATCGAGTACAGTGGAACCTATGGAGATCCGGCAGTGGTAAAACAGGCATCTGAGTCTATCAGCAGGAGTATCCTGTATTATGGCGGAGGAATTGACTCCCCTGAAAAGGCGTATGAGATGTCACGATACGCTGACACCATTGTTGTTGGGAATGCAGTCTATGAAAAGGGTGTTGAGACCTTAAAGGCAACGGTCAGGGCTATCCAGTAGAGAGTTATTCTCACGATCCTATGCCAGATATCCGTATTGTCCTTGTTGAACCCCTCTATGAGGGCAATATCGGGTTTACTGCACGGGTGATGAAAAATTTCGGATTTAAAAATCTGGTTTTAATCGATCCCTGTCCAATCGGGAACGAAGCGTATGCACGGGCATCACATGCAGGTGATATTCTTTCTGCTGCCACTATCTGCTCATTTGATGAACTGGTCTCAGATGGTCATATTCTCATCGCTACAACCGGAGAGGTATCAAAATCAGTCTGTCATTCCATGCGTATGCCGTACTTTGTTCCGCGTGAGATCCGGGAGATGATCCATGATCTTGATGGAACAATCTCGATCCTTTTTGGCCGAGAGAACTGGGGGCTTAATAATGATGAGGTCCAACAATGCGATATCATCTGTACCGTCCCTGCATCGTCAGAATACCCGATTCTGAATCTCTCCCATGCCGTCGGTATCATCTGTTATGAACTGGCCGGTATGGGCAGGGGAGAATACCCTGTTGCAACGAGAAAAGAGATGGATCATCTGTATCATCATATTGAGCAGTATCTTGACCTGATTGATCATCCGATTCATAAACGTCTCATGACCATGGTACTGATACGACGGGTGCTCGGCAGATCACAATTAACGGTTCGGGAAGCATCTACCCTGCACGGATTACTCAGGAGGAGTGAGTGGCACATTAATCCTGACCTGGAACAGTTCAGGAGATTGGATGATAAGCTTATCAGTACTGATTCAGAAAGGTGTATGGAATGATCCTTGTTGACTGGCAGATTCATGATCGGATAGATCGGGGATACATCAGTGTGGATCCCTTTGATCCAAACCTTATCCAGCCAAACTCTCTGGATATCCGTCTTGGAGACCATTTT
This sequence comes from Methanospirillaceae archaeon, assembly GCA_016926505.1. Lineage (GTDB taxonomy): Archaea > Halobacteriota > Methanomicrobia > Methanomicrobiales > Methanospirillaceae > JAFGOM01. The sequence continues at coordinate 10,446 of JAFGOM010000093.1, read as the reverse complement.
GTCTGGTACCAGGAGGGTGATGCTATCATCGATCCATTCCATAAAGAGAGTGTCTGTATCAATACCGAGGAACTCAAAGCAGAGAGCATTGTTCTTCCTCCCGGAAAATTTGTGCTTGCAGAGACACTTGAGGTGATCGGGCTTCCTGATAATATCGTTGCCAGTATTGAAGGAAAAAGCAGTATTGCACGGCTCGGTGTCGAACTTCATCAGACCGGGGGATGGATTGATGCTGGTTTTTGCGGAAGCATAACGCTTGAGATGTGCAATGTAAACCAGAGACCGGTGAAGATGTATGCAGGTATGGCAATAGGGCAACTTGTATTCTATACTACCGAGAGGGCTGCCTGCCCGTACAATACCAAAGGTGACGCCAAATACATGCACCAGCGTCAGGCAACACTCTCACGGTATTATGCAAATAAAAAATGATGGGAATGATACAGCTTGGAAAAAGGGATCATTTTGAGATCCGGCTCTTTTTTGCCGGCATTCGTGTTCCTGATACATCGGTTGAAAAATTCCGGTTTTTTATCATCTTTCGCATAATAAAAGCCGTACTCTGTTTTTTTGAAGAAAGGCGATGGCAGGATAAAACAAAGATATCACCGAAGAGCTGGGAGAATATGATGAAACACTCGCCTTTATCTTTTTATAACCCATGAGATTCATTATCCCGTACACACGCTTATTTGCACGAGAAATACAGGATATCAGCTCTTTTTTTCACCGACCCGATCCTGACAAACCAGAATACTACAGCCCTTCAGGAGCAATTGTAGAGAACCTGTACTGGTGTGGTGCACTGACTGAGATTACCCGGCACCACCAGATGGCAACGGCGATACGGGTCGCAGATCCAACCGGAGGAATTACCTTCTCTATCCGGCCGGGAGATCAGGAGGTTCATGATGCCATTGCGGATCTCAATCCTCCGGTCTTCATCGCCCTCTATGCAGAACCGGATTTAAAAAAGAATACCGATGGCAGATTCCCTGGTTTTGTTGCAACGGCAATAATGCAGGTTGATAAGGGGGTCCGTGATTCATGGTTACTCGAGACTGCAGACCTCATGCTTCATCGTCTCCTCCTGCTATCAGAACAGATTCATTCAGGATCACCTTCAAAAGATCGGACAGGGAAGATGCCAGCCGATAACCGGGTTACCAGTGATGAGATACTGCAGATGACAGAGATGATAACACTTGCTTTATCTCCTATTCCTGAGACAAAATCTGAACCGGTCGGCACGATTATTAAACCGACAGATGTCTATCAGGTACTGCTCTCGCTCATTACCGATAATGACGGACCACGGGGAATTGCAGTTTCTGATCTGATAACCCTTGCAAAGGAGGTAATGATACCGGAAGATACCGTACTTGCAACAGTCCGCACACTTATTGCTGATGATGAGATCTACCAGCCTGCTGCCGGGTATGTCAGGATCTTATGACTATCTCGTTCCTTCCTGAAGGACCCGGGATTCTTCTGCATAATACTGAACGTATCCTGGTCTTTGCAGATATCCACATGGGAATCGAGACCGATCTCGCTTTTTCCGGAATTCACATTCAAAGCAGGGGTTTAGAACGGATCGAGAAGATAATAACCTGTATCAAAAAAACCGAACCTGATCTTGTGCTCCTCCTCGGTGATATCAAGCATCGGATAACCGGTACGTCACGCCAGGAATATCACGAAATCCCGGTATTATTCGAACAGATCCGAAAATACTGCCGGCTTGGTGTTACTCCCGGAAACCATGATTCGGGAATCGCACAGTTCCTGCAACCAGATGAACTCTACCCATCATCAGGGATACTCCTTTTTGGAAACGGGTTTATGCACGGACATACCCGTCCCGGTCCTGATCTCGCGGGACATCTTATCATCGCCGGGCACCATCATCCAAGTCTTGCATTACGGGACGAGGTTGGTATTGCTCTGAAGACCGACTGCTACCTTTTGGCAGAACTCGACCCTGTAATCCTCGGATTTTGTCCAGAGAGAACTACCCGGGTTCTCTTTATTCCCTCCTGTAATGAACTGGCAGGATATGACGTAAGAAAAACGCTCGATAACCCGTTCAGCCATATTTCACGGGCGATAATCAGGGAGACTGCTGAGGTCATCCTCCCGGACGGAACCTATGCAGGCTCCATACCTGAACTAATACCAGATGCGATACATTAACCCTTCTATTGTATCAGATCTGATACAAAGACACAAACACATCACACAAACACACAGCCCGGATGATCAGGAATAAGAAGCAATGAAGCGAAGAGAAACCGCTGTGATTTGAAATTTTTACTGAAAAAAAAGATAGGATTAGCCGAACAGGGCACCAAGGCCTGCCATTCCGCTCTCTTCTTTCTCTGCCTTGTCCTCTTCGGGCTCAGCGGCTGCTTCTTCGGCAGCGGCTGCAGCTCCTGCAGGGGCTGCGGCTGCAACAGCGGCTGCAGCAACAGGTGCTACTGCTGCCTTGCTGATTGCATCCTCAATATCCACACCGTCAAGAGCTGCAATTAAAGCCTTGATGCGGGCGTCGTCAACGTCAATACCGGCGGCAGAGAGAACTGCCTTTACTGAACTTTCTGATATCTCCTTTCCTGATTTAAACAGGAGGAGTGCAGCATACACATATTCCATTTATAATCACCTTTTCATGAAACAATTCTTCAATTCTTCTTATCAATTGTCGCTTTGAGCGAGACTGCTTGTCCCTGAGCTTTCCCGAGGATTCCTTGTATTACATCAGGACTCAATACAGATGCCTCAATCGCAAGATTGCGTGCCTGCATGGCAGCCCTGGTAATAATTGCTTCTGTCGTATCTGCGGTAAAGATACAGGCATTTACCGAGAGATTATATGCCTCACTCGCTGCAGTCAGGATCTTCTGATAGAATGCAGCTTCGTCAATTGCAAGGACGGAAGGATCATACAGTGTCTTCTCATAATATGCAGCCTGCAGGAGCAGACCGATATCCATCGGTTTAATATCGAGTTTTACCAGTGCTTCAGCTAATTTCCGGTTGATAACTTCTCCAGCCCTGACAACAGTTTTTGTCTCACGGATTGTTACTTTACCCGCTTCAATTGCTGCAGGAATACCAGCCTGCTGAAGTTCACCGACAATCGGACCTGGTTTGAAACTCGTCGGTCCTTTCTCAACAACGATATCCTCCGGAGCTTTCTCACCCGGACGTGCAGCCATCTTGGTCTTCGTCTTTTCAAGCGTTGCAAAGAGTTTAAACGGATTTTCATTGGTAAAGATGAGAGCGGAGTGACCCAGGATACTTTCTTTGAGCTCCTCAATTCCGCCACCGACTTCATCTAATGCATGCCTGATAAGCGTGTTCCTTGTCATACGGAGTTCTGCACGTTCCCGGAGATTCCGGCGGATATCCTGAACCTGCTGAGCAGGAATTCCGTACATATCCACAAGACCAACGAGTTTGTACTCCTCCATCAGACGCTTGATGGTTGATATCTCTTTTTTCTTCCATTCAGGAAGGTGTGCAGCATATAATCCCATTACACCACCTTCACAGACGGCCCCATGGTCGTCTTTACATACACCGAACGAATCTGAAATGCTCCCTGTTCAAGAGCACTCTCAATTCTCCGTAATACCACCTCGATATTCTCAACAATCTCTTCATCAGGCATGGTGGTAACTCCTACCTTTAGAGAGAATGATGTTTTATCTTTGGTCCGTATCCTGACAGAGTTTCTGAGACGTTCAACAACAGGTCGAATGTCCATCTCTGTAGGTACTGGCTGCGGCATCCTTCCGCGGGGACCCAGTCGTGGACCGAGCCATCTTCCGACCAGTGGCATTACTCCGGTTTCTGCGAGGAAGAAATGGTACATATTGGCAATTTTTCGGGCTTCACGGGGTTCTCCACCGAGTCGCTCAATCTCTTCAGGTCCAATGATAATATCCACCCCTGCATCTTTCGCCTGGGTTACAATATCACCGGCACCAAGAACAGCTATCTTTGCCTTTCTGCCGTTACCGAAAGGGAGAAGAATTGTCTCATCAATACGGTTTTTTGGCTGCGCCATATCGATATTTTTTAAATTCACCGTGATATCAATACTCTCGGTAAATTTTCTATCAGGCGCGTTCTCCCGAGCCGATTTCAATGCGTCTGTAATGACGCTTCTCTGAACCATTTATCTCCTCCATAGTTCCGCGACCGTACAAATTTACGATCTTCTATGGTTTACTGACTATACAAACGCCTTGTCATAACTACCCGCATCAATATCGGCTAACACCTGTTTCGGTGCTTTGCCGTCAACTGTTACGCCCATGCTCACACAGGTACCAATAACCTCTTTTACTGCGTTCCTGATATCATATGAGAGCATAGCATCCAGTTTCATCTGGGCAATTCTGACAGCGGCGTCAAGCGGCAGGTCTCCAACAACCATGGTGTTGGGTTCTCCTGATCCTTTCTCGATACCAGCCTCTTTTTTAATAAGAGCTGTGGTAGGGGGTATCCCGACTGAGATGGTGAAGTTCTTCTTTGCATCCACCTCAATCCTGACAGGAACCTGCATTCCATTAAAAGAACCGGTTTTTACGTTGATTTCATCAACAACTGCCTTGACATTAATACCGAGAGGCCCCAGAGCAGGGCCTAATGGTGGACCAGCAGTAGCCTTCCCGCCGGGTACTAGTACCTCGACAACTTCTGCCATTTTTATCACCCATGTGAGGCTCAGGTCGTACCTGCATAATCCTCGTGGGTTGATAAAGGTCGAAGTATACTGTTAAAAAAGTACTGTATAACAGGGGTCTGTGTTCTTCCGGTTACTGATCTTCACCCTTGTCAATAATGCGAACATTGTCACCACGAACCGTTATTGGAATGGGAAGAACACTCTCGTATAGCTCGACGGTAATCTCTTCCTTACCCGGGTCAACACGTTTGACGACTGCTTTTTCTCCCTTAAACGGACCTGCAATCAATTCAACAATCGTGCCGTCTTCAATCCCGGATACAGCAGGTTTTGGCGTCAGGTAATGTCCGACCTCTTCAAGAGAAGTAGCCCCTGAAAGAACCGTGCGCGCATTTGGGATGCGTTCCATCAATTCCTGAACCCGTGCCAGGGGTTCCGGAGATTCAACCAGCACATATCCTTTCAGTTCATCAGGTACAATAACAGCGGTAACCAGGATATCATCGATATCATCCCTGATTGCCTTGTCAATGTTGTCAGCTACCGCACGTTCCTGACGATTCGTAGTTTTTACCGCAAAAATTCTGGTGGAAGGTATCCCATACGAAACCGGATCAGAAGAATCGTCAATTGAATTCATGATCACAACAGTTGCATTATCTCAAATATGATAAAACCGATAAGTCCGATGATAAGGATACCGATAGCAGCCACTCCGGCGATCTTGATAAATTCCTGCCGGGTTGGCGTTCGGGCCAGTTTTAAAACACGGATATATTTCCGGAACAGTTCTTCGTTTAAATATTTAGCATAATTTTTTTTGGTTATTTCCATATGATATCACCGTAAAAAGTCGATCTCAAAATGTTTTTGTAATGTGGGAACATCTTTTTCACTTCTCCCATATATTTGTGGCGACTGAACACCAGTCAGGATAAGAAGAGTCCGGATCTTATTCTGCATCGTCGGATCTACCTGTGCTCCCCAGATAATCCGTGCATCAGGATCAATCAGTTCAGAGACTGCTGATACTACTCCTTCAGCCTCTGCCATGGTCATATCAGGACCCCCGGTAACATTGACCAGGGCAGTTGTTGCTCCGGATATGTCAATATCAAGAAGAGGTGAACGTATCGCTTTTTTTACCGAATCTGAAGCCTTATCTGATGATTCACTCTCACCCATTCCGATCATCGCAACGCCACCTTTCTCCATAACCGTCCGGACATCAGCAAAATCAAGGTTTACCAGACCAGGAACAGTGATAAGCTCGGTAATACCCTTGACTGCCCGCATCAGTACCTCATCAGACACCTTAAATGCAGCTGCCAGGGGGAGTTTTGGTACAACCTCCATAAGACGATCATTGGGAACAACAATGACGGTATCTGCTACATCACGCAGACGCTGCAGCCCTGCGTTTGCATTCTCCATTCTGATACTGCCTTCTGCGGTAAAAGGCAGGGTAACAACCGCAATGGTGAGAGCTCCTTCTTCCCGTGCACATCGTGCAACGATAGGTGCACAACCGGTTCCGGTTCCCCCTCCAAGCCCGGCAGTAACAAAAACCATGTCAGCATCATCAACGGCACGCCTGATATCATGTTCACTCTCAAGTGCCGCTTCTTCACCAACCTGAGGATAGGAACCTGCACCTAATCCCCTTGTTCTCTGTCTCCCGATAAGAATCCGTTCATCAGCGTGGATGGTTGCAAGATGCATGGCATCGGTATTAATGGCATACAGGGTAGTTCCCTTGATACCTTCTTCCTTCATGCGGTGTATCGTGTTACACCCTCCTCCTCCGCATCCGATTACCGTGATCCTTGTCATTAAGGACCGGAGAACCTGCTCCAGGTCATCATTATTCCTGGAAATGTGTTCGGATTCCTCCTTCGCCCGTGATAATGCTTCTTCAACGATTGATTTCATGCATCGTTCTCCACCGGGATCTCTATTCTGGTTACGATTGTTTTCATGACCATATCTGGTGTTATCTCCCTGCCTTCGTACAGGACTGATTTCCCTGACAGGAGGGTCGTGTATAAAGGTCCGGGAGGGATCCCAAACTCCTCTGCCTTCTTTGGATCAAACTTAAGACGTCTGATAGTAAGAATTTCTCCGTCTATCGATGCGTCGGTGTTCGCAAGTACAACTGAGATGCAGAGATGTATTAATTCATGCCTGACAATCCCAGCATCCTCTTTATCCACAATAAATACCGGCAAAAGACTCTTACCTCCCTTTCGGAGCGTTGCAACAGGCATCTCAGAGATAGATGCGAGCAGATTATCATGATCCAGCTTATCTGCCTGTTCAAGTAACAAAGATGGAATCCTGATAACAACCGGTTCTAAACAACGATCTATTGACTGCACCCGTACCTGACAATCAGGTACTTCTCTTTGTGCCATGGCAATAATGCCAGTATACTGCGGAAGAGTAAGATGTTTCAGGGCAAAAAGATCGGTCTGTCCAAGAACGGGAAGTTTTATCTGACTCAAAAGAGCGGTTATCCTCTTTATCTCTTCTCCGGAAAGTGATTTTTTATCAATGTATGCCGCTTCTGCATGGGTCATTTCTGTCATCATTCTGACCATATCCTGATCAATGGAATCAATCTGCCGGGATGGAACGATATGACCAAAAGCAGCACGGGATAAAAACGAGATTTCTGTCTGACGCGTTGCATAATGAGTTCCCCCAAAGCCGACCATGGGAATAACCAGCTCTTCCCTTGCAAGAAGAACTGCTTTTGCAACTGCATGAACCGCAATAGTATCATTCCATTCTGTCTCTGTGCTCCCTATCTCCACAAAGAAAGAGGGAAGAGGCAACCCGGTCGGCCCGTGATGGGTCACTTCATAGGAGACCGCGTAACCGGGAGGTGCATACTGCAAAAGGTTTTGTAATACGGCATACATGAGTGGTGGATCTGCAGGTGTCAGAGTACGTGGTTGTCCCCCAAGATCAGCCTCCTTGAAATTACCGGTCACATGGACGGTAAGAACAGGTTTTGGATTCTTTGAGGCATGCCGCGAGAGAAATATGATCCTATCAGGAGGATTTTCCGGAAAAAATAAAGGATCATATCTCCAGTAAAGAAGACGCTCATCAGATCGGTAATGACAGAAGGAATATAAATGGGTGGGATTGCGATTAAGTTCGTGGCAGATTGCATCATGTATATGCGTTCCTGCCGGGTCCAGGCGGGAACTGACAAGGAGTATCGTATCCGGTTCTTTCATTGTTATTTCAGATCCAACAATCGTTTTTTAATTCCACAAAATAAAGCGATATGGGTGTATTCAGGACTGGTCAGGGGTATCTTTGCATGACAGTTCCCGTGCAAGTGCTGCAGAAACAGTCTCTTCGGGAGTTTTGCAGGCAATAATTCCATCAATATCCCATGTTTTCCATCCATATATCGGCCGATGAACCTTTTTAGCGATGGCAATCTCAGACAGAGTCCCATACGATCCCCCGATTGCAATCACAACATCAGAAGAAAGAACGAGGATGACATTTCGTGCATTCCCCATATCAGTACTTATCCTGATATCAACATACGGGTTTGCATCACCAATTCCCGGAAGAATGCCAACCGTCATACCTCCCTGATCAGAAACACCTTGTGCAGCTGCTTCCATTACTCCGCCTCTACCACCACAAAGAAGGACAGCTCCTGCTATGGCAATATGACTCCCAATAAGATATGCAGCTTTTAATTCCTCTCCGGTGGCCTCTGATGAACCGATTACTGCTACCTGTATCTTCATGATGTACCTTTATCCCATTGCCACGAATCCATATGTTATCTGTGCAGGATATCCTGTTCTGAAAAAAATTCATTCCTGATAGAAGTGATATCCAGAGATACCGAAGATCTGAACTAAATTTTTTTCCCTGTAATCCGGTATAAGATCAGAAATTTTACCGGTCTGTAATTTCAGAAGCCCTGGTATCGGCAGAGAGAGCCACGGTATCAGCAAGTTCCTCCATGATATCGATAATTTGTTTCGATGGTAATGATGCATAATCAGGAGGTACAACACTACCGGTAAAAGAGGTAGAATGGGTGCGGTACGCCATCCAGTTCCCATATACCGGTATGATATCAGCAAGCACCGTTGCATTATCCTCAAAACCTGACGAATCGGGATCCAGCTGCGAAATCAGATTTAATACCCTAAAACTGCTAAAGGTAATGTTCTGATAATCTGACCTGAGAGGGTCTGTCAGATTGGTGAGGTTATAGGGCAGCATCTCCTGCATATTATTCATCAGGGTTACCTTGGCATCTGCAATTGTTGCATTATACAGTCCGGGATAGGCATCATGAGAACATATTGCAAGATCCAGTCTCCCCCGTATTGAGTAGATATCAGGAATCCAGATCTGATTCATTGTCTGGAGAAACCGGGTATCATCTTCCGTTATGGTAATTGATATATCATCCAGAGCACTAACCGGAAAAACAAAAAAACCAAATCCAATTAAAAGGAGAAGAATCAGGAGTAAAATAATTCGATTATTCATGATAAAGCCATTATTCTGTTTTTTTGTGATATCTAATATATATTTGTGGATCTTTTTACAGAATTATCGTTCGGAAAAATCCTTTTATGAGAAAAATTACCTGCAGCAAACACTCATTGAACCGGTTTTTCTTTGGAACAGATTTTATCAATCTAAAATGATTTTTCAAGATACTATCCTAAATAATTCAGAGTGTAAGCAATGATAGAGTGCGGGATTATTTTTTTCCGCAAACTCCTCTGTTTTGATGACGATGTACCGTATATTTTTCCATATCTGGCGTAATAAATAAATGGCTTGTGATATATTCTTATAAGGAGTTAATACATGGCAGACTTACCTATTGCAGCAATTATTAGAATTGCCAAACAGAATGGAGCTGATCGTGTCGGAAGTGATGCAGCAGCAGCACTTGTTCAGAAAACCGAAGAGTATATTGCAACTATTGCAAAAGAAGCAACAAAGCTGGCTTCACACGCGGGAAGAAAAACGATCAAAGCAGAAGATATTGAGATGGCTTGTTCTTCTTCCTAAACCAATCTCTTATTCTGTTTTATTGTCTCTGAAATTTTTATTGCAATTTTCTTTTCTTTCCCTGCAAGGGAAAACTCACTCGTACTGCATCGTTTAAAGAATGCAGAGCTGTATCTCTCACAACATCATTGATTCACCTATCCGGTTCTGAATCATAAAAATGCAATCTAATCGGTAATATTGACAGATTACTCACCGGTTGTCAATAAAAAATCAATGAAAACCAATAATCCGTGATACTAAAATCAGAATGAAACAGGGTTAAAATCTTCTGAACCGGTTCGTCAGGGAAAAGGGCTCATTTCGTTTGGCAAAAAAAGCTTCGGCAAAGAAGTACACTGACATCACAATACTTGTCAGGGAAGCAATAAGCATGGCCAGTACATTGGATTTGTCAGGATCAGAGAGTGAGATGATAATGATAAAAATACCCAATAAAAAAAGACATAATGCATCAAATAAATAAACGAGCCATTCATATTTCTCAACAGTCAGGATGGCCATATCTCATACTCCGTATCGGATTGGATCAATCGTATTACCATGCGTTAGCAGATTAAAAAAAGCATTCGCTGTGAATTTTTTTGTGAACAATAGCAGCGAGGGAGTTTTCCCGAGAACTCTCGTATCTCAGTACAGGCTCCTACGTGAGGCGTCTTAACTACCGGGTTCGG
>JAFGOM010000092.1 GCA_016926505.1 Methanospirillaceae archaeon | reverse complement strand
GGGGAAGTTGATCTGGATCTCGGGAATTATGAACGTTTTTTGGATATTGATCTCGGTTCCAACCATAATATCACCACCGGAAAGGTGTATCGTGCCGTCATTGAGAAGGAGCGGCATGGCGATTTTCTTGGCCAGACCGTCCAGATAATTCCCCATATCACGGACCAGATCATTGCAAATATAAAGGATGCTGCCCATGAAAAGGTCTTTAAAGGCAAGCCCGCTGATATCTGCCTGGTTGAGGTAGGAGGGACGGTCGGTGATATCGAGAGTATGCCGTTTCTTGAGGCTGTACGGCAGATGCGCAGTGAGTTGCCACCTAATGACCGGTTACTGGTTCATGTGACCCTGATGCCATCCGATTCGATGGGTGACTTAAAGACCAAACCGACGCAACACTCGGTCAAAGAACTTCGAGAACTCGGTTTACACGCCGATATCATCGTTGGCAGGTCAGATAAACCCATATCGTTATCGACAAAGAAGAAGCTCTCTGCCCTGTGTGACATTCCCCAGCGGGCTATCATCAGCAATATGACCGTTCCTGATATCTACCAGGTCCCGCTTGAACTTGAGAAGGAAGGGCTCTCCTCGGTGTTATCCGAGTATCTCGGGGTACGGGAGGAGACGATTAATGATGAATGGTACCGGACGGTCAGCAGGGAGTACACAAGCCGGGTTACGATAGCGATTGTCACAAAATATGGTGTCGAGGATGTGTACCTCTCAATAAAAGAGGCGCTCAAGCATGCCGGAAGAGCTCTCAGTACCGAGGTTGAGATCCTCTGGGTAGATGCTGAACGACTTGATATGTCACGTCTCTCTGATTGTGACGGGGTACTCATACCAGGCGGATTTGGATTTCGGGGAACAGAAGGCAAGATATCTGCAATCCGGTTTGCTCGGGAACAGAATAAACCATTCCTGGGCCTTTGTCTGGGGTTCCAGCTTGCGGTGGTTGAGTTTGCACGGAACAGCCTTCGGTGGTCTGATGCATGCAGCAGTGAATTTTCAGATAAAAAACCGGTCATAACCATCCTCCCTGAACAGGAAGGGGTGGATAACCTCGGAGGTACGATGAGACTCGGTGATTATCCGGTATCGGTGAAGCAGGGGACCCGTGCACATGCCATCTACAAGAGTACTACCATTGTTGAGCGGCATCGTCACCGGTATGAAGTAGAACCCCTCTATATTGAAGACTTTGAGAATGCAGGTCTGATATTCTCTGGAACAAACGGGAACCGGATGGAGATTCTTGAGATCCAGGAGCATCCGTTCTTCTTTGCAAGCCAGTTTCATCCTGAGTTTAAGTCACGCCCGACCAGTCCTTCCCCGCCATTTCTGGCATTCGTGACGGCGTGCAAAGAAGAAAGGCGGCGTACCGACTCTGCAGAATCACCGGTATTCTATCCAGAAGCCCGCGAATTGATCACCTGAGTAGGGAACTGCAGGATGGACGAGATTACTCACTGCTTCGGGTTTGATTGCACCGGATTTTTTAAAACCGGGATCCGATGGAATCATGGCAGATGGAACAGGAAGTGAAAAGAAAGGTATGAGGGAACAGGAATGGTTCGCACAGAGCAGTTTATACAAAAAGCAAAGGAAGAGATAAAAAAAGCAGCAGGAGAGAGAAAGGTCGTCATTGCACTTTCAGGAGGGGTTGATAGTTCAGTATGTGCAGCCCTTGCGGCAGAGGCGATCGGGGATCAGCTCATTCCCATTTACGTGGACACCGGGCTTATGAGAAAAGGAGAGACCACCCGTATCAGGGAAGCTTTCTCACACATCGGAGTCATCGTGGTGGATGCCGGGGATGAATTTTTAGAAGCCCTTTCCGGGGAGTCTGATCCTGAAAAGAAACGCAAGATTATCGGTGAGAAGTTTATCAGGATATTTGAACGTGAGGCAACAAAAAGCGGGGCAACCTGCCTGTTGCAGGGAACTATCTATCCTGACTGCATCGAGAGTGACGGGGGGATTAAGAGTCACCATAATGTCGGGGGAATGCCTCCTGTCACGGCTTTTGAGACCGTTATCGAACCGTTGCGGGATCTGTATAAAGACGAGGTCAGGCAGGTTGCCGAGGCTCTCGGGCTTCCGGCAGAGATAGCCCACCGGATGCCGTTTCCCGGGCCTGGTCTCTCGGTCCGTGTCATTGGCGAGGTATCACGTGAATCAATCGCGATTGTCAGGGAAGCAAATGCAATCGTTGAGGAGGTTTTAGTAGAGAAGTACCGGCCATGGCAGTGCCTTGCGGCCCTTGTCGGCAGGGGAACCGGGGTTAAGGGTGATAACCGCCTCTTTGGCTGGATCGTTTCGGTCCGTGCGGTAAATTCCCGTGATGGCATGACCGCCGATCCTATAGAAATAGCGTACGAAGACCTCTCTTTCATCGCATCACGCATCACCGCAGAGATTGCAGAGGTTTCACGGGTTGTGTATGATGTGACACCAAAACCCCCAGCAACGATTGAATATGAATAAGAATAGGATCAGGATACAAAGAAAAAAGAACGGTATCTGAATACATTGTTATTTGAATACAAACGAAAATGAGATGGTTGTAGAATTTGCAGGTAACAGAGATGGAAATGCAGGGTAAATGGTTAAGAGAGAAATAAAGAGAGATGGAGCAGAGATGACGGAAAAGAATTATCGGGAGCTGGACGCTGCGTACTACATGCCGGCGTTCTCGCGTGATATCATGATTACCAGGGGTTCTGGATCGCGGGTCTGGGATGCAGATGGGAATGAATATATTGACTGTGTTGCAGGAATTGCGGTCTGTTCCACGGGTCATTGCCATCCCCATGTTGTTGAGGCTATTCAAAAGCAGGCAGGAGAACTCATTCACTGTTCCAACCTGTATTATATTCCGGGCCAGGGAGAGCTGGCAAAGCGGCTGGTCGGGATTACCGGTCTTGGCAAAGCATTCTTCTCTAATTCCGGTGCCGAGGCCAATGAGGCAGCGATTAAACTCGCACTGGTGCGGACCGGCAGGAAAGAGTTTGTCTCGTTTATCGGGGGATTTCATGGAAGAACCTGTTCCTCACTGGCATGCACGCACAAACCTGCTATCAGGGAACCCTTTATGCCCCTGTCACCTCCCTGTTCGTACATCCCCTATGGTGATCTCGATGCCCTGTCCCGTGCGGTTAGCGATACTACCGCTGCTGTCTTTGTCGAGCCAATCCAGGGTGAATCAGGGGTCATCATTCCCCCTCCCGGGTTTCTGAAAGCGGTTCGGGAAGTATGTGATGACCACGGGGCACTGATGATTGCAGATGAGGTCCAGACCGGAATGGGCCGGACCGGAAGATGGCTTGCCTGTGAGCACGAACGGGTTGTTCCTGATATCGTCACCCTTGCAAAGGGTATCGCGAGCGGGTTCCCGTTCGGAGCAATCGTTGCACGGGAAGGTCTTGCATTCGGGCGATCAGAACATGGCAGTACCTTTGCCGGTGGTCCGCTCGCCTGTGCCACTGCTCTTGCTACCCTTGATGTGATATCAGACGTACTTCCTCTCGTCGAGAAGAAAGGAGATCTCTTTGCCGGTCTCTTCTCTGACCTTGCTCCGCGTCACCGTGGTCTTATGATAGGCATTACTATCGGTGAGAATTGTGGAGCGGTGCAGAAAGCCTGTGCCGAGAGGGGCGTACTTGTCAACTGTGCTGCTGACGGGAATCTCCGGCTGGTCCCGCCGCTTACTATCAGCGAGGATGAGATACGCCTGGCAGCAGGTACCATCCGGGATGTTATTGCGGATATCTGTCATGTCTGATTCATTCGAATCGCAGAGACTCACCGAGAGGTATATCACCCCTCTTTTTGACCGGTCACTTCTGCTTGTTGCCGGGAAGGGTTGCACCGTCTGGGATACAGAGGGAAGGTCTTATCTTGATCTTGTCGGTGGTATTGCAGTCTGTTCTACCGGTCACTGTCACCCGGCAGTCGTTGCAGCGATACAGAACCAGGCATCACGGCTGATACACTGCTCCAACAATTTCTTCATCCCCGGGCAGGGTCAACTGGGAGAACGTCTCGCCTCCATTACCGGTCTTTCCCACGTGTTTCTCACAAATTCAGGAACCGAGGCCACTGAAGCTGCCTTAAAACTGGCACGTGTGAGGACCGGCAAAAAGCAGTTCATCGCTTTTGAGGACGGATTTCACGGCAGAACCAGTGGTTCCCTTGCTTGTACCTATAAACCTCAGATCCGTGAACCCTTCGGCCCGTTTGCCACTGATTGCACGTTCCTGCCGTATGGGGATGCAGAGGAGCTTAACAAAGCGATATCTGATACTACCGCTGCGGTACTTATCGAGCCGGTCCAGGGAGAAGCCGGTGTTCTTCTCCCTCCCCCCGGGTTTCTGGCAGAGGTACGGGAGATATGCACTGATACCGGTGCGCTCATGATGGCAGACGAGATACAGACCGGGATGGGGAGAACGGGAACATGGCTTGCCTGTGAGCATGAAGGGGTTACCCCTGATATTATTACCCTTGCAAAGGGTATCGGCAGCGGTTTTCCTGTCGGAGCGATGGTCGCAGGAAAGGATCTTGCATTTGCTCCGGGAGAACATGGGGGAACGTATAACGGTGGACCGCTTGCCTGTGCCGCTGCTCTTGCCTCGATTGACGTTATTGAGTCACTCATGCCTTTTGTCAGGGAGAAGGAGGCGTTGTTTGCGAAAGGTCTGTCAGAGTTTCACCCAAGGACCCGAGGTCTTATGATCGGTATCACAGTAGGTGACCGGTGCCCTGAAGTCAGGGACCGGTGCCAAAAAGAAGGAGTGCTTGTGAACTGTACCGGGCACGGCATTATCCGCATGCTGCCGCCCCTGGTCATAACAAAAGAAGAGATCTCGTTTGCCACCTCGGTAATCAGTGAGGCTATTCATGAAATCCGGTGAATCACTGGTCAGGGAACAGTACCGGGGCGGGGGGTACCGGTATGCGATATCCCCTGCCTCACTCCGGGAGAAGGGGATCTCCCGGCCGGCCCGTCTTGCCAGCAATGAGAACCCCTTTGGTCCGTCCCCGGCTGCAGTAAAAGCAATTTCACGGGCGGCCTCACAGGTGCACCGGTATCCTGATATGGAGGCCCTTTTTCTTGTATCTGCAATAAACGAGCATTTCGGTGTCAGTGATTCGGTTGTAGGTGTAGGAATGGACGGGGTGATAGAGACCATTCTCCGGGTATTTATCGCTCCCGGAGATCGGGTTGTGATATCAGTCCCGACATTCTCCTATTACCGGCTGGCAGCAGAGTGTCTCTCGGCAGAAGTAGTCCCGGTCATGCGCGAAGATGACTTCGCTGTTGATCCCGGTGCATTCATAGACGCAGCAAGAGGATCAAAGGTATCGTTTCTCTGTACTCCCAACAACCCGACCGGAACCGTCACACCTGTAGAGACGGTTGAAGAGATCCTAAACGGGATTGACGGAATGCTCTTTCTTGACAATGCCTATGGGGAGTTCTCTCGTATCGATTACACTTCTCTTATGCGGAAATACCGGAATCTCATCATCGGCAGGACCTTCTCAAAGGTCTATGGACTGGCCGGGGCACGGGTCGGGTTTGCCTTTGTTCCACCCTGGTTTGTACCCTGTTATGAGACTGCGGCTACCCCGTTTGCGTTAAGTATCATCTCTGCTGCTGCTGCAAGAGCTGCACTATCTGACCGGGAGCATACCGAAAAGACGGTTTTGCAAGTACGGCAATGGATTCGGAAGATATCAGAAGAGTGCCGGTACCCGGTTCTGCCGACAGGGGCCAATTTTATACTTATTGATGTCTCTCCGATGACCGGTGACGTTTGCGCAGAGCTTCTTGCATCAAAAGGAGTACTGGTTCGATCCTGCTCCAGTTTTCCCGGTCTGCCTGATCATTACATCAGGGTAAATATCGGTGCAGACTGGGAGAATGAACTCTTTTTAGAGGCGGTAGAGACCTTATGATGGTTGGAATCACCGGGACTCCGGGAACCGGGAAGTCGGCTGTTGGCAGAGAACTTGGCAGGAGGGGGTACCGGGTTGTATCCATCACCGATACGATTGATGCCTACGTAACCGGTTATGACGAAGAACGTCAGACACGTATCATCGATGAAGAACGGTGGGCATCAGAGTTTCCCGTGATTGACGGGTTTGTTGAGGGTCACCTGGCTCATCATCTCTCCTGTGACCGGGTTGTTGTGCTCCGCTGTCATCCCGAAGTGCTCCGTGCACGTCTTCTAACCCGGGGGTACCCTGCTGCAAAGATCGAGGAGAATGTCGAGGCTGAGCTTATCGATCTCATCCTTGTCGAGACATTCGAAGGAAACCCGGAAGATGCCATATTCGAGGTTGATACCACGCAGATGCCGGTCCCTGCCTGTGCAGATCTGTTACAGGGAGTGTATGACGGCACCGTCAGTCCTTCATATGGCATGATCTCATGGCTCTGTGAGACGGCAGGTGACCCATGACTCTTGATTCATACCGATCACATGTCAGACCAATTATCGATCCGGTTGTCCGTCTCTGCATCGCAATCAGGCTTTCTCCTGACCGGTGTACGATACTCTCGTTTATCGGTGCAGTCTGTGCAGGGATAACATATTACTATGGAATGGTGATTGCAGCGACCCTCTTTGTCATGGTAAATGCTGTCTTTGATGCCCTTGACGGGGCGATAGCCCGCACCATGGGTTTAGAGGGCCCCCGGGGAGACCTGCTGGATCATACCCTTGACCGGTATGCAGATATCATCATCCTCTCAGGGATCTTTGCCGGATCCTTATGTCCCTGGTGGATAGGGGTCTTTGGCCTGACCGGGGTTATCATGGCATCGTACATCGGAACGCAGGCACAGGCCATCGGTGTCGGCCGGGTGTACGGGGGAATCCTCGGCCGTGCTGATCGGCTGGTTCTTCTGATGGCTGCAGGAGTATTCGCGGTTCTTATACCGTCCGGTCTGTCCGGACTCCCTGTATTTGCCTGGCTCCTGCTGCTCTTTGGATTTCTCGGTCATTTTACGGCTATCCAGCGGTTCTGGTACGTATGGCGGCAGATCGAATAATTTTATCATTTCTGGTTACGGGTATTTCCATATTTTCGTAGATTTAATAATCAATAGAATGACACGATTAAGAAATGGAAATCAGGTTATGTAAAAAATGTATCCTTCCAGAAAATTATGAAGGTTTATCTTTGGATGATGATGGGGTTTGCAATTTTTGTAATACAAATAAATTGAAAAAATATCAGGGAAAAGAAAAATTACTTGAAGATATTAATGGAATTTTGTTACATCATCCTGATCGAACCTATGATTGTCTTGTTGGGTTAAGTGGGGGACGTGATAGTACATTTCTCTTATGGTATGTTGTTCAGGAATTAAAATTAAAGCCACTAGCCGTATTTGTTGATTCAGGTTTCATTCCTGTTCAAACACTAAATAATGTAAATCATGCAGTTACGCTATTGGATGTTGATTTGGAGGTGGTATCACATGAGTATTTAAAAAAATGGTAACAACTCACCTTTAAGAAGTAGAATGAGTTGTCCCCGTCTCCTCCGAGTAAAAGCCAAGTTTTTCTCCTACAATTTCAATAAATCTGGATTTTCTTTTCTTTGACGTTTCGTAAACACTCAAAAGTATCCCAAATACATCTGCACCTGCCCATGTTCTTCGACCGCCACTTATTTTTCGGTGAAGAACGCCCTGGCGAATTGCACGTTCAGCATCATTATTGTGCCATGGTACATCCTCTTTTTTCATGAAGGTAAACAGCATTTTTTGCCGTTTTCGAAGTTCTTTTGCTATCCGAATTGCATCCTCACCTTTCCAATCTCGATCAAGGAATTCCGTTATATCAGCCAAAAATTTCTCGCTTGCCTTTTCCCTCTCTATTAACGAGGGGGGTGGATCATTTTCAGTATATTCAATCGCTTGTTTCAGAATCGAACGAATTCCATCAACAAATTCAATAAAATTTTCAGCGGGTCTG
>JAFGOM010000091.1 GCA_016926505.1 Methanospirillaceae archaeon | reverse complement strand
TAGATCTCTTGGACATGTCAGAAGAAATTTTCACAGCCTATGGGGAAATTCAAGATACTATGATCTAATATGTGCGAACGGTGAGTTCATGCATCAAAAACCTTCTTTTGTGTATCTTGATACGTAAAAATTCCCTCTCTTTTATATGTCCTATTTTGTATAGCCCTGGGTATGACAGGGCAACAGACCGCGATGAATAAGCAGGAGCTGACGAGCGATGCAGCGCCCATCTCTGAAGCAGCTTTCAGGCCGGACAGAACCATACTTGTCAAAATCATTTAAAAAGGATGGGGTAGTTCAGGTTATTACACAAAAACCTTCTTGAGCGAAGCCGCCGGGAGGTATAAATCCGGAACCCGGATGTACATCAACCATCCGACAAAGAGCGAACTTCGGGAACGCCCGGAACGGGATCTCAACCAGTTGGCAGTTTTTTTCTTAAACGAGTCTGCCCTGTTCACCCGTATCGAGATATACTCCGATTATCTCCCGGATCTCGTCTCCGGAAAAAACAGGCAGGTACTGATATAACAGTCGAATGGCTCCGTTTGGGGTATGAAAGACGATCTCCCCTGATAGGTTTTGCTTTGTCTGCAAAAGATCCTCTATCTCTTCTCCACTCTTTGCGATAACCTTCAAATCTTTGAGATTCATCCCGATTAACTCATCACTCGTATATCCTGACCTTCGGACCCATGCATCATTGGAATCGAGGATTCGAAAATTCGTATCAAGAACAAACATCAAACAAGGGTTTTCCTGAAAGATAACCCGGTTTCGTTCCCGGACTATCCCCTGTAGTTCAAGTTCGTGTACGATCTCCCCTTCCTGTGAGATTCCTACAAGGAGTGTGTCTGATGAGGTGATGGAGTCTGATACGAAGGTAAACAGAGCATCGGTTGCTATCCCGTCTGAGCGTATTATCTGCATGGATACGATGATCTCATCGCCTCCCTGTGCACAGCTCAATGCATGGGAGATGATCTCCTCCGGCTTTCTTCCATCCCGCTGATCAGGTGTGAATATCGTAGAAAAGGGGGTATTGAGATATTTCTCCCGATCCTCTCCTCCCAGTATCCGAAGGGCAGATGGTGAGATCCCGGTAATTATTCCTTTCTTTACAAATCAAGGGTGCCGGTGCAGCCTTTATCAGTACCGAGACATCAGTCTCTTGTATCTCTCTGGATATCTCTGCTCCCATTATATATTTCATCCCCAAAAACCGGTTTAATCTAAAAAACGCAGTTCTTTCTCTCTGTTATCCTGAATGGATGGCCCTGTTCGTGCGGGTGTATTGATAGGCATCCCACTCTTTATCCGGTTAGAGTCTTTCTCTTTTAATTCGTTAATCCTTATCTATGGGAATCCAAAAGGAAACATCAGATTCTTGTCTTCTCATTTGGCATATCCCTTCATTACCCTGTGCCCTCTGAATGAAGAGAAGCGGCATCCTGGATAAAGGATAGAATTGGTATTATCTCCTCTTTCGCTATCCGGTACCTGCCAGAAATCGCAAATTTTCTGCACAAAGCATCTTTTCTACTACCTCCAGAACCTCTCATCATGCCTCCCTATTTTTTTTTTGTTGCATTGGTGGCAGTGCATGGGTTCTTGTGATTCCCGGTTGTATGAGGTTTTATCTCATCGTTCTCCATTCCGTTGCAGAAGACACAAGAGCCCTTCCTGCTAATTTTTTGTATTTACTCTGAAAAAACCGACAAAAATTCCGTTCCTTCTTTATTCAATCACCTGTTTCTCCCAAGAATCCCCCTGAAAAAGCGGGAAGACGAACTTTGAACAACTATGAAATACGATGAGATGAATATCTTCAAAGCAAAATCCATGGTTTCATTGAGATCTGTTCTTGCCCCGTCAAAGAAGATCCTGATCATTGCAATTATCGTTGGCATTATCTCTGGTTTTGGATCTCTGCTCTTTTTTCTGGGTTTAAAATGGGGATCAGCACTTTTCATGGGGCACTTCCTGCAGTATACCTATCCACAGGAGGGACAGACGATATCAGAGATCAGCCTGTGGTCCGAGCCCCAGTCTCTCTCCCTCCTTCTTCCGGTTCTCATCGCAGGGAGTCTGCTGACCGGTATCCTGATAACCCGGTTTGCCCCTGAAGCGGAAGGTCATGGAACCGATGCGGCGATAAAGGCGTTTCATACGGATGGAAGGGTAAGGAAGAGAATCCCTCTCTTAAAAGCAGTCACGGCAATTCTGACCATCTCTACCGGTGGCAGTGCAGGAAGAGAAGGGCCGGCTGCCCAGATATCTGCCGGTTTTGCATCTGCCGTCTCGGATATGCTCAGACTTACTCCCCGGGAACGGCGGATTGCACTTACTACCGGTATTGGTTCCGGTATCGGGACTATCTTCAAAGCTCCTCTCGGAGGAGCGGTGCTTGCAGCTGAGATCCTGTATACCCGGGATTTCGAGTCAGATGCCATTATCCCTTCCTTTCTGGCCTCAGTTATCGGGTATGCCATCTTCGGGTATTTTGAAGGGTACTCTCCCATCTTTGCACTGGGTACGCTCTGGTGGAGTATCGAGCAGATCCCGCTTTTCCTGGTACTGGGTGTACTGTGTGCCGGGTTTGGAAACCTGTATATTTCTGTCTTTTACTGGACAAAAGAACAATTCACTGCAGTTTTTAACCGTTACAAACTCCCCCTGTTCTTAAAACCGGTTGCGGGAGCTGTTATCATTGGTATCATGGTAATCGGCCTCTCATTGGTATCAGAAGAGGGAGAGATGCTTGGTCTTGCCGGTATGGGAACCGGGTACGGATACATCCAGCTCATGATGTACTCGATGGTTCCTCTCGTGGTGCTCATCCTGTTACCGTTTGTGAAGATCCTGACAACATCCCTGACCCTGGGTTCCGGGGGAAGCGGAGGTGTTTTTGCACCGGGGTTGACAATTGGAGCAGCTATTGGCGGGTCGCTCGGGATGATCCTGCACCTGTTCTATCCTCTGTATGTTCCGATAGAATCGGTTCCGGTCTTTGTCGTCGTCGGGATGATCTCGCTCTTCGGTGCGGTCGCAAATGCCCCGATAGCAGTCCTTATCATGGTAGTGGAGATGGTCGGAACGATCTCTATCCTTATCCCGGCGATGGCTGCTGTTGCGATATCACATCTCCTGACCGGTGAGAAGAGTATCTTCCGGCAACAGGTCCTGACAAAAGCACAGTCAGGCGCCCATCGCGGGGAGTATAACCGGGAGACACTTGAGCGGATACTCGTCCGGGAGACGATGGTAAAAAAGGATGATTTACTGACGCTTTCCCCTTCCGATTCAATACAGTCTGTTATCCATCTTATCGCAACAACGCATCATACCGGGTTTCCCGTGCTTGCAGGAAAGCGACTTGTCGGGATAATCACGAACCGGGATGTGCGAATGGTTCTTATTCACGGGGAGCAGAGCAGCCAGGTCAGACACGTCATGACCCGTGATCCCCTTGTTATTCATCCAGAAGACACACTTGAGGATGCCCTCGCCCTCATGGTGAGTTATCACTTCAATCATCTTCCTGTTGTTGAGAAAGATTCCCGGTATCTGCTTGTGGGTTTTCTCACACGAACAGATATCTTACAGGCATATGCAAAAGCCAGCCATATGGATGCAATTTTTCATGAGAGGAATGAAGGGAATTTTAATCTGACTGAAAAATGATCCGGTGTCAGTGCTGGCAGGTCTTTTTTTCTTTTAGAGAGTGGTTCCAATTTACGGTCTTATAGGAGTTACGCAGTCAGTCCTTTAAACAAAATTTAGCGCATATTTTGGGTCCTTAATATACTCAGAAATGCCAACTTTTGTGATTTGCCATTGAGCATTGTACGGAGTAACACCATTCAATAAATTGTTAACTTCAAGTCTTAAATACGCTCGAAGTGAGCAATTTATATGATTTTGCTGAATTTCAGCCTTTCTAGCCTGACATTTTTCAACACCACAGAGTTCCTTAATTGCCCTGTGATAATTCTCAATTGTCCAGAAAATGGACTGTAAAACCAATCTATCTTCACCATTCAGCGGAATAAAATTTGTTGCCCAGTATCTACTTGCACCTTTACGATTATAAGAGTGGAAAACTCGAATAAATCCATGTTTCTTCAAATGGACCTCTAAACCATCTTCAGGAATTGATATTGTTGACACTTGGACATTGCCAAGGGCGTCAGGGTTGACCATCCAATTTTTCTTAACTCGTGTGAAAAAATACCACCCTAGACGGTTAATGAACTTTAGGTTCTCATTTCCCGAATACCAACTATCAAACATGATGAATGAAGGATTAAATCCTCTTTTGTAGGCTGTAAGGGCCATTTCCTGAAAATGATCATTTTTTGTTTTTTCATCAACATCCTTGTCATAAATCCGATAATCAATCGGAAATGAGACAATCCCATCTGTCCAAATTAAGGTGATTAATCCAATTCCTCTGACTACCTTGCGGTGTTTTCCGCTCCACTGAAAATAAGTGCATTCGATCTTTTTTGAATGATTTTTGTCGAGAACGGTATTATCAAAAACCAACCAGCCGGTTTTTCGATCGACATATCTTTCAACCTCATTCCACAACGCCTCAGTAGTTAGCGACTGTCTTGAGAGAAATCGGTTGAAGGAATCATGTGATATCGATAAATCGAGAGTTGAATAACAATCTGCCACTTTTACGCACGATACATCACATCGAGCAGCAATAAGGTAGTTGATGTAATCAACGTCAGAAGGCTGTTTGGTTATGGGCACGTATATTATTGGCGTTGTAAATATATATAGATCTTTTTATTATAAAAGTCAAATGCGTAACTCCTATCTTATATTTCATGGATACCATTCGATGGCAGAAAAAACAGGTTTTGTGATGATCAGGATAAATAAAATGATAGGATAGATACTCCTCAAAAGCCCGTGGTTCCTTTCAGTCACATATTACCCATTCACCATTTTTTTGTTCGTAACACGGAGGTAATTCCATATCATTTTTCAATCCAGTAACAATGGGGATACCCGGCGTTTCCACATTGTTTAACGGCATCCATGGATCATCGATAAAATCATCGTCCGGTTCAGACTCCCAATCTTTGATAACTTGTTCCCATTCTTTTACCCACTCATCGTCCGGTTCAGACTCCCAATCTTTGATAACCCGTTTCCATGCTTTTACCCACTCATCGCTGGTTTCTGAATTCCAATCTTTGATAACCTGTTCCCATTCTTTTACCCATTCATCGTCCGGTTCAGACTCCCAATCTTTGATAACTTGTT
>JAFGOM010000090.1 GCA_016926505.1 Methanospirillaceae archaeon | reverse complement strand
GCAGAAAGGGTCCATTTCTGGAAACCTCCCTCGCCTACCATCCCGGGGACATTATCTGAAATAAATTCCTGATCTGAAATAACGAGATTGCCAGTGGTATCTGCACTCCACTCATACCCGGTTGTCGGATTTGATGCAAGAGAGACCATAACGATATCATTCATCCTGACCGTGTAGGTATTTCCGTTATCTTCCATGGTATACGCATGTACCGGTGTCTGCTGGATGCATCCTGCGAGAAAGAGAGGAGCAACCAAAAGGAATAACAGGATGAGATGTCTATGCAGGAGGAGTTTCGTATTCATAGGAGTTGATTGGAACTATCATTATTAAAGGTATGGTTGGTTCCAAATGAATATACCCGATGATAACCTTGAATTCTAACAGAAATGGATCTCTCCTTTGATATCAGTGCGCTTTCCGATCTGCTTATTATCTTTCTTTTGGCAATCGGAGTACTCATCATCACGTACCGGTTCAAAATTCCATCGGTTGTCGGTTTTTTACTCACCGGGATCATCCTCGGACCGGGTGGTTTCTCAATCATCACCGATACTACCTCAATTGCTTTCTTTGCCGAGATTGGAGTCATCTTCCTGCTCTTTACGATAGGACTGGAGTTTTCATTTGAACATCTTTTAAAAAGCAGAAAGATCGTTTTATTCGGGGGTGCACTCCAGGTTTTTCTGACCATCGCTTTAGTCTCTGTTCCTGCAATTCAATTAGGGATCGATTACCGTACAGCCATCTTTGTCGGCATGCTCATCTCACTCTCAAGTACTGCCATCGTAATGCGCCTTCTGCAGGAACGGGGTGAGATTGAAAGTCCCCACGGACGTTCCTGTCTTGGTATCCTGATATTTCAGGATTTAATAATCATCCCGATGATGCTCGTTATCCCTGTCCTTGCCGGTAGTGAAGGGGGTGAAACTCCATCACTGCTCTTTATGCTTGCCGGGGGCTGTTTTATCATACTTCTTGTGTATGTTCTGAGCCGGTACCTCGTCCCGGCCCTGCTTACGTATGCAGCGAGTTTCAAGAGCAGGGAGATGTTCATCTTTACCGTTGTCGGCACCTGCCTTGCAATCACCTACCTGACCGATGCGATAGGTCTCTCACTGGCTCTTGGAGCTTTCCTTGCCGGCCTTATTATCTCAGAATCAGAGTACAGTACCCATGCCATGTATAACGTCCTGCCTTTCCGGGACATATTTACCAGTTTTTTCTTTATCTCAATCGGGATGCTCTTCTCAACCGGATTTCTTTTCACGCATCCCACTGAGATAATCCTTCTTTCTATCGGCGTTATCGGAGTCAAGATTGCAACCGGCATCTTTGCGACCATCCTGATAGGTCTCTCACCCCGTGCATCTGTAATAACCGGGTTCTCAATCGCACAGGTGGGTGAGTTTTCATTCATCCTTGCAACAACCGGATTTACTGCAGGGCTTATCATTGAAGGTGAGTATCTTGCCATAATGACGGTCGCCATCTGCACCATGGCACTGACACCGGTTCTTATGTCTCTCTCTACCCGGTTCGCACCTGTTATTGCCCCAAAACTCTCATTTTTTGTCAGGGCAAATAAGAGTCTTGATTTTTCAACAACACAAGAGACAAACCTCTCTGATCATATCATCATCGCCGGTTTTGGTCTGTGTGGCAGGCACATTGCACGAACTGCAAAAGTTGCCAGGATTCCATACATCATTCTTGAGACAAATCCTGACACGGTCAGGAGAGAGAAGGATCATGACCAACCGATTCTGTTCGGGGATGCGGGGCAGGCTGATATCCTTAAAAAAGCAGGGATAGAGGCTGCACGGGTCCTTGTTATCGTGATTAACGATCCGTATGCCATCCAGCAGATTGTCAGGGTTGCCCGGTCTATTTCAGGAGGACTCTTTATTATCGTGAGGACCAACTATTCCGGAGAGGTTACCACCCTGCTTGATTTAGGTGCAAACGAGGTTATTTCACAGGAATTTGAGACATCTGTTGAGATTTTCTCCCGGATTTTGCAGAAGTACTTAGTTCCGGAAGAGGATATTATTGAGATGGTAGAAGATATCCGTGCAGACGGATACCAGATGCTGCGGTCCTGGAAAACCCCGGATATCACCTTCGATGACCTGCGCCGCCATATCCCGGATGTGGCGATAGAAAGTATCAAAATAAAGAGGGGATCGTACGGTATCGGAAAGACCCTGGCTGAGTTAAATATCCGCTCCCGTTTCGGTGTGACCGTTGTTGCGGCAAAGAAAAAAGGGACGACCATCGTCAATCCAGGAGGGGAATATATCATCAATGAAGATGATATTCTGGTACTGATCGGGTATCCTGAACAGATCGGACAGGCTTTTTTGTCAGATGAGACCTGAGCTTTTTTAAAAATAGGGAAAGAGAAAAGATGAGTGGCCGGACCGGGCAGATATGGTGTGTGGACCCTTTACAGAGCAGGTTTTTATCCTCTCCCCTGCTGCATTACCTCTTTTTATCTCTCATTTGTCTCTGTTTCCTCGCTTCTTTGGCATCTGCAGCCAATGATGCCTACACTGAAATGACAGAAGAGTTGCTCGTCCTTATTGAAGAAGCAGGTGTAGAGGATGGTGTTTCCTCCGAGATTGTAGCACTTGTCAGGGATGATATCAGGAAAGCACTCTATGGAGAGGCAGGAGATAAAACGCCGGATTCATTTCTCCTACTGCTCACGAGGGCTGCAGAGAATCAACTTGCAATTCTAACAACATACCGGTTTTCCGGATCAAACCCGGAGGATATCCTCTCTTCAGGAATGCTAATGCGTATCATTTCAGGAGAGGGTATTGAAGATCTAACCGGCTGGTACTCAGATAGGTACCAGACAAATCCTTTTGGGAACGATGAAAAAACAATTCTTTCTGATATTGCTGCAATCTATAATATGCTTAATCAACCGGTTCCCTTCATCTCTTTTTTGGAATAATTCAGGATATCTCAAGATATCTATGATATCTATACTCATCCTGATTATTGCAGATTAGAGTATAGTCTCAATATAGCGATATGCCTGCGAGTATGCGTCCCGTCCGGTAAAGGACATAAGAACGGTGGCACCATCGGTAATCTGTATACAGGGTTTCTTCTCTCTCACAGAGAATACAAGTTCCAGAAGTTCTATCTCCCCGATGCGAATCCCTCTTGCCACGTTCCCGGCAGGTTGTAGTGAGAGTATCTCTTCAGCCATCAGATCAGGATAGGTCCTGAAATAATAGTAAAAAACCTGGTATGCATTGAGAAGATCAGAAGTGAGGAGTTCATCCCTGATATCTTCAGAAAAAGAATCAAGCTCTGCAGCAATACAGGATACATCATCCTCACAGCGGGCAAACAGACCGTCTGCGATGATCCCCAAAGTCTTATAGGGAGCTGCTCTGTCCATCTGTACAACAACCGTTCTGTGAGATAATATAACGATCCATAACCAGATTCAGGAGACCAAAAACAAATTCCCACGGGTTACCATAGACAGGATAACCGCAGATGATAATCGTCATAAAACACGGGTTTTTATTATGAAAAATCCTCTTGGTGACGGAAATATCCAAAAGAAACTTCTGAATGAATCAGGTAATTATCCTGCCGGTTTTTCTCCGCGCAAACCTCCCCATGATACTATCTCTCACAAAAAGACGTATGGTGAGAGATGAACCAGTGACCCTTTCTTTTTGAATATCAGGAATCTGAAAGAAAGACCCGGATTGAATATCTGAAAGGGTGCAGGCATATCATTTATTTGACCGAAAAGGACCCATATTGATGATCCGGGCGATTTTAGAGATTTGCTACTCTGTGCCCATTCGGCATGGTTTGGATGGCGCACGGGAAAAACATTATATCTATACAAAGTACTATTAGGCAACATAGTACCGATTCGGATACAGGAGGGGGGTTTTATGAAACATATACTATTACAATCATATGCGGGGATATTCATCGCTATCCTTATCCTCATACCTGCAGGCACCATATCAGCAACCGGAGACAGTCCCGGGGGAGGTCTTGCACCGGATACGAGCGGCATTCCTGCAGTAACAGGAGGAGAAGACTATGCCGGAGATCTCTATTACCGGTATCTCGCAGAGAAAGAGGAAGGGCAGGAGATTACCGGGGTTGCGGGGTCAGGTACCCTGCACAAGACACCGATAAACCCTCATCTTATTGCCTATCTTGCAGGAGCGTCTGATATCCATGCCCAGGAAGGACCCGAAGAAGGCAGTTTCGGATATATTCCGGGCCCGGTCGATCTCTCGTATCTGGACGGAATAAAACTATTCTCTTCTCCTGGTTCCGTTATAGCATCAGACTCACTTCCATCCGGTTTTAGTCTCCGGACCGAGGGACGGGTCACATCAGTCAAAAACCAGGGTTCCTGCGGCTCCTGCTGGGCATTTGCCACGATGGGATCCATGGAATCAAACCTGATGCCTGAAGAGACCCTGGATCTCTCTGAGGATAATCTTAAGACCCATAAACTCTATGACTGGGCGCAGTGTCAGGGAGGAAATGCATTCATCTCACTTGCCTATTTCACGAGATGGAACGGACCGGTATATGAAAGTGATGATCCCTATACTGCCGGAGCCTCGGCAGTCCTTACCCTTCCCCCACGGCGGCACGTCCAGGAAGTACTGGTCATCCCGAATAAGCCATACCCCTTAACCAACGTTGCGGACCTCGATGACATCAAGAAGGCCGTCATGGATTACGGGGGTGTGATGACACTGATGTATGCAACCGGTGACTGGTACTGGTATACCGGATCCTCGCTTCCCAACCATGCGGTTGTGATCGTTGGATGGGATGATTCGTATCACCGGTCAGGGTACTCATCAGATGGTGCATTCCTGATGCGGAACAGCTGGGGATCCTCCTGGGGAGACGGGGGGTACTTCTGGGCATCGTATTATGACAAATACATCGGAACCGATAATTTTGTCTTCTCCAATGCCGAGCCGGTTGAGAATTATGATAATATCTACAGCCATGATCCTCTTGGCTGGACCGGCAATATCGGGTATCAATCACACACCGGCTGGTTCTCAAACGTCTTTACCGCAACCGGATCCCAGCAGATAAAGGGTGTCGGGTTCATCTGCGGTGAAGCAGGAGGGTCACAACTCTTACAGGAAGAAGGAGAGATACGGGTAGCGGCACTCCCGGAGTCTCCGTACGAGATCTTCATCTATCGCGGTTGTACCACCGGTAATCCCCGGAGCGGGACACTGGTTTCCCAGACATCAGGGACGATAACCGTACCCGGATACCATACCATCCCGGTGCCCCCGGTTACGGTCAGTGCCGGGGAGACGTTTTCGGTTGTGATACGGCTGACGTACCCCCTCTCAACAGAACCAATTCCGGTAGAAGACAGGATATCAGGAGTCACTTCAGCGGCATCCTCACTTGCCGGCCAGAGTTATATCAGTCCTGACGGAGCAGTCTGGACCGATCTGAAATCTACATCTCTCTGTCCCCATGCAAATGTCTGTATCAAGGCTTATAGTGAAGATTACACCCCCATACTTGCAGACTTCCTCTTCTGGCCTGCCCAAGGCGTTGCACCGCTGAAAGTCTACTTTGTCGACACCTCGTCCGGAGTGTCACCCGGAGCATCCTACCAGTGGGATCTCGACGGAGACGGCATCACTGATTATACCGGATCAGGTCAGGTAAACTACACGTATCTCTCACCCGGTGAATATACAGTGAATCTTACCATCTCTTCCCTTGACGAGACTGTTTCTGTTACCAAGTCACTATAACCACTTTTTTGGCTTCTTTTTATTTTGGGAGGAAAAAGAGAGGGAGGGTGAGAGGTGATCCTTAAGAGAGTAGATATCCCTGTATAATGTGAGGTGTACTTCTGATCAGCACACCTGTCACATGAATAGTCATTATGGATATGACGGTAATTGAGAAGAGAGTAATAAGCAGAAATTGGAGATGAAAATGGATTTAGCATTAATAATCGGTGGGATTTTACTTCTTGTAATAATCGGTCTTGTCGGATTTGCAATCGTTACCTACAACCGGTTTGTATCGCTGAAAAATGCCGGAGAAGCGACACTCGGGCAGATTAAGGTCGCGATGAAGAAGCGCCTTGACATGATCGAGCAGTTACTCGGTGCGGTGAAGAGTTATGCCTCTTTTGAGAAGGAGGTACTGGAGAAGGTTACCTCGATGCGGGCATCCATGGCACAGGCAGGTCCTGCTGATATGAATCTCATGGAGCAGGAGTCCCGGTCTATTCTTGGTCGTCTCTTTGCGGTTGCAGAAGCATATCCTGATCTCAAGACAAATACCACGGTTCTTTCTCTCATGGACGCAGTCAGGGGAGTGGAGGATGAAATTGCACGGCAGCGGTATACGTATAACAATATTGTTCAGCAGTTCAATACCATGTGTGACACGATTCCGTCCAATATCATTGCAGCACTTCTGCATCTTTTAAAGATGGAGTACTTAGAGTTTGAGGAAGATATCGAGAAGAGACCGGATGTCAGTTTTTAGGAGGGAGGATCCTGCATGCGTGAAGAGAAGCAGATAGCACTTCTTTTCCTGATTACCCTCATTATGGGTCTTTTGGGATCGGCAGCCGTCCTTGTGTTCCCTTCCCTTATCGAGCCTGATCTCGCTGTCAGCCGGTATGAAGCTGCATATACATGGGACGGGACTCTCTCTGAAGAGTACCGGTACCGGGTCCGGGATGGTGGAGTATACCGTAGTCTGAACCGGAAGTTCTCTGATCCCCTCCTCATGGAGCGAAAAGATACACCCTGCATTGTTTTTGAATCGATGAGCGTTCCGGACGGCTGCCTCGCCTATGTAAAAGACTCATACAACCGGGTTTTTCTTCCCGGTGATGAGAATGCGGTTTTGCCTGATGCCATCCAATCCAACGCAGCACCCGGAGAGATGGGAGCATACAATCCTTCTTATTATGATCCCGGGGATTATGTTGTCGAGTACCGGGTACGGATGTATCCACCCATCGAGTACGATGACTCCTATGCCCATCTGAACCTGAAACTGGCTGAAGAACATATTCCCTACACGGACCTGAAAATTACCATCCCGTCAGAATATGTAAAAGAGATATTTCCCCACCCTGATACCCTCTCTGTGGAAAAAACAGATGGTACCTACCGTATCTCAGGAAGTGTCAGGGAGGATGAGAACCTCGGAATTGAGTTGTTGTTATCCCCTGATATCATCGATACCATCCCGGGATTCCCCCGGTATACCGGAGATGTCGAGGCGCAGACACGCGAAGCGAATCGTATCGGAGATAGCCTTGCTGCAGGAATCGTTTCCGGTATCCATACCATCGCTCTTCTTTTCGTGATCCTGGTACCGTTTCTTCTGCTCGGCATCTGGTTCCGCTCAGGACGGGAGAGATCCTTTGAGGTCCCTGATTCCATTAGTTTTATTCCGGATCCGGCATTACAGCCCTGGATGGTGAATCTCATCTTTAAAGGAGATGCGGTCTCCTTTGATAAAGACGGACTATATGCAACACTGCTTTCCCTTCACCGGAAGAAGAAAATCAGGATAATGCCGGATGAGGAAAAAAACGTAAAGATAACAGTTCTTGACGAGACAAGCGAAGATGCATATGAAAAGGAAGTTCTTGACGTTCTCGTAACCATAAGCGAGGATAATGTAGTTGATACAAAAAGACTCTCGGCACTCACAGATCTCGCAGATAATGACTCAGATATACAAAAAACGGTTCTGCGCTACCAGAAACTCATTTCATCTCTTCATACGTATACTGATACAAAACTGATTGATACTTATATCACCAATGGAAGGGGTCATATCTACCCGTTTTTGGGAGCTGGTATCGCGGGAGTAGTCATCTCATTTATCTGTATCTTCCTCTTCCCTGTCTATTTTGGAGAACTGTTGGCAGCACTCATTCTGTTTATCATCACTGCAATACAGGCTGCTGTTGCCCTTGTGTTTCCTGCAACCCTCTTTGGGAGATGGAATAAGGATTATTACCGGGAAAAATTACAGTGGGACGGCTTTTCTGCATTTCTTTCTGATTTTGCCGCTATGAAGAAGTATGCTTTCGAAGATCTGGCAATGTGGGGAGACTGGCTGATTTACGGGACCGCACTGGGGGTGGGAGAGAACGTTGTGAAAGCGATGGATAAACTAAACATTCATCTCCCGTACCTGGATGATTCACCGGCTCTGTATCACACCGCTCTTCTGTCTGCTTTTGTTCCGGTGACCGCATACTCGGTTCCATCGTCCGGCGGTTCCGGTGGCGGGAGCTTCGGAGGAGGAGGCGGATTCGGAGGAGGGGGTGCCGGGGGGTGGTAATTACCGTCCGGTACGCCATAAAACGATTGCAATACCCTTGGGAGGGAGATTCTTTCCCACTCCATCCTCTTCTTTCATGGATTATGAGCAGAGAGATCTGACCTTCTCGATAAAGAGGGGCAAACCATTCGGTAACGGTGGTTTGGTTTTCTTTTTATCTAAAAAGGTAATTACATCGGTATCCCATGACCGGATCTCGTCTCCATATCCTTCAGTACAGGCTATCGAGAGATTTTTTCTCTGTTCTGCATGATTTCCCGGATGATTAAATCCCATATGAACTCCGTGTCAATGGCGGCTTTGATTTCCCCAATCTCGGCGGGATGGAATTCCCCAGTTAGGGCGGAATAAATTCCCCAGTGCGGCACCTATG
>JAFGOM010000013.1 GCA_016926505.1 Methanospirillaceae archaeon | reverse complement strand
GTATCTTTTGACGTGATAATACCGAGATCACCAAGGCCGGTACAGCCAAGGGATACCTCTGCAACACACCATCCTGACTGCATAAAGCAGGCATCCAGCAGGGCAGCAGGAGTTATCCCGATCTTTTTAAGAGAATTCTTCTCAGGATATGAGAACGTACCCATGGAGGTGTGCAGAAGTCCCGGTCCGGAAAGAAGAGATGCAAGGGCATGAGCAGTCGTGGTCTTTCCTTTGGCACCCGTTACCTCGACAAACGGTGACAGGGTGTATGTCTCTTCCCGGGCCCGTATCCACCTGACCGCTTCATGATGGGTTATCCTCGGGTAGGGGAGACCTGATAAAAGCGGGTAGAAGGGATCGAGATGAACCGGGTGAATGATAAGATCATACGTGCGCATAGCAGCCCGGGTTGGCGATATCCCTCCCTCACCACGATAGACATCGACCATATCGACGTCATGACCAGCACCCGCGAGATGCCGGGCTATGATTTTTCCGCCATGAATGGTGTCAAGCACCAGAATTCTCATTCTACTAACTGAGTATCAGAAATTCTTCTCACTGATTCTGCTCAATGCAACCTCTGCACTGGAGACCATCAGTTCAGCTAAAAGCGGGTTCTCTCCGATTGGATCTGCATACACAAGAGGTATCATTCCCTGTTTCGTCGAGAACGTGCCGGTCTTCTGACCCTCTGAGAGACCTAGGATACCAGGAATATCTTCATCAATGTGAACTCCCCGGGCAAGGAAGAGGGGGACAACGGCAAGGGCGCTGATATCCTCTGTTGTAAAGGCATCAAGTGATGTCTTTATGTCAGGTTCATTAAATTCCATAAACCCGCATTTGACAATAAATTGAGGATGATTCTCTGAAATAAGAGCAGCGGTCTTGGTAATAAGTTCCTTGTTATACGGCTTTGTACTGCCATGTCCACAGAGCAACAATCCAGTTTTACTCATTATGTACAATGTATTACTCTATCTGATAAAACCGTTGTCAATATTGTACTGTATGCTGTAAAAAAAGAAGAACGGCTCAGATTGCACCGTTATACCGGTTAAACCGGGATCCCTCGGTAATAAAAGAGAGAAGAATCGGCATGGTAAAACCGGCTGAAGAAAATTCTGTAGAACGCTTAATTCATCCGAACCATTATCGTGGGTAACAACACTATACTACTCGCATTATATGGAAGATAAAGAGATATCATATGATCTTACGATAGGGGAAATTCCTGTTCCCCGGCCTATCGCGATTGCTTCCATGGCAGGTTACACGGATGCAGAATACCTCCTGCAGCGGGGCAGATACATCGGAATCGGGTTTATTGGAGGATATTCAATCGATGAACCAACAATAATCGCATCAGAAGAAATGTTTCGGGCTGGCAGACAGGAATTTCTCCCTGACGATCCCATCAGGGAAATTGAAAACCAGGCCGGAAAACTAAAAAACAGTGGATTTGTTACCGGTATAAATCTCCGTGCAGCAAATCCCCAATCGCTTGTAACGGTTGCAGAAGCGCTGGGCCCGGAAATCGTCTATGAGATAGATGCCCACTGCCGGCACGAGGCTATGAAGAAGGCTGGTTCCGGAGAATCCCTGCTTACCGATCCAAAACGCCTGATTGCACAGGTTCAGTCATTAAAGATAACAGGTGTTTTTGTCTCGGTAAAGATACGGGCAGGCGTGTGTGAGGATGATCCAAAACTTGCCCATGATCTCTGGAAAGCGGGTGCAGACTGTATCCATGTGGATCTCATGGATCTCGGAACTCCTCATTTAAAGGCCATACGAAACGCATGCCCAATCCGTATCATTGCAAACAACTCAGTGAACGGGTATGAACGTGCCAAGGATTATTTTGCCCATGGAGCGGATCTCGTCTCTCTTGCACGAAAATCAGACATATCCACCCTTTCACAACTTGATTCTGATATCCGGCAATATGTGAGGGATCACGGATGGTACAATGCCCCGAAACAACTCTGCAGGGGAGGAGATATCAGGGCACTTACCTTCTGTTGCATGCCGGTAAAACCATGCCCGCTCCTCCCCCTCCTGAATAGGTACAAGATTACACCCCAGGAATTTGTCGAGATGAAGATGGAGGGAGTCAAAGGTACCCCCCTTCTTCCGGGAGAGAATACCTGCTTTGGAAGCCTTGCCTACTGCTGTAAGGACTCTACCCCCTGCATGTTCCGGGATCTCGCATTACGACAGGCAGGACTGAAGAAGTCAGCGTACATGGATGAGAAACGGAAACTCTCAGAGAAGATAATACAGAAGATCTTTTCTTAAAAAACTTTTATTAAACGGGGGAATCGTCCGGGATGGAAGAGACGTACCTTACAAGAGCACAGAGAGCACAGATAGCAATGATGCTTGAGGTTTGTGCCTATCCGAAACCCGGGAACGTGGACCGGTGCCATGACTTTCCCCATACGTACCTTGAGCACTTCCTTGCATCAATCATCCTTGCATACCCGGCACTTGTTAAGGCTGAATCAGGAGAAGGGAGTATAGGCTCGCTTATGCTTGAGGCATCGATTCTGACAAGCAGGCACCGTGGCGGCAATACCCATTTTGGAGCCTTCATCCTTCTCATACCGCTGATTAGGGGAGGGGATATCAAAGGAGCAGATGCCTGTATCAGGAAAACAACCGTAGAGGATGCGATTGCATTTTACCAGGCTTTTGCCCATCTTGAGGTTCGGGTGTATGAGAACGACAACGAGTTTGATATCCATGATCCGGAAACGATACAAAAACTGCAGAACGAGAAGATGACTCTCTTTGATGTGATGTCATACTCCTCTACCCATGACATCGTCGCACGTGAATGGATGAACTCCTTTACCCTCACAAAAACTACTGCAGACCTGCTTTTCCGGTTTGAGAACAAACGCGATGCAGTATCACAGGCGTTTATCCATCTTCTGGCCACGATCCCGGATACCT
>JAFGOM010000089.1 GCA_016926505.1 Methanospirillaceae archaeon | reverse complement strand
GGTAACCTGAACCAGGGAGGCTATGACTACTACCTGTACTCAGTCGGTGGATACCGGACCCTTCTTACCTGGAAACTGACCGGGCCACAACAGACCCGGCCGGTAGGCTATGCCCTTATGGCAGCCTCACCCACGGCAGATGCAGATTTTAACATCTACATCGCACGGAACCGGTATCCGACCCAGACAAATTATGACTGGGCAGATACGTCATTCGGGCCGGACGGGTATATTGAACTGCCGTACCCGTCAACCGGGACATATTATGTGATGGTTCTTGCAAAGAGTGGATCCGGATCCTATACGCTTGACCAGAAATCGTATAATTGTGACGGAGGTTGCAGTCCTTCCTATGATTATGCAGACCAGGGAACCTTATCAACGAGTGCATTTGACCAGTACTCTTTTGATCTTTCCGGAACAAAGAAACGACTCCGCTTTGATCTGACCGGTCCTGTATCAGGGTATACTGATTTTAATCTGTATGTCGCCCGGAACAGGAACCCGAGTCCGACGAACTATGACTGGGCAGATGCCTCCTATGGGCCCGATGCCGCAATCGAGATCACCAACCCACAAGACGGCAGGTATTACGCCAGAGTCTATGCAACCCGGGGTAGTGGTTCATACAGTCTCCGGACCAGGAGTTACAACTGCTAACCGGTTCCGAATCTCTCCTTTTTTGAGACCCCGGATCTTATTACAAATGTGATATGGTGGATATCCGGGAGTAATAACGTCCTCTTTGGCAACTCGATGAATTTCTGATTTGGTTTTGGTTCAGGAATCTGATTGAGGCTCTTTTGTGAGAGACTTAATAACCCTTCCCGTTTTCATACTCCGGGATGTTCTGACTGTTGTTTTGATAGACCGGGTAATATCAGGCGAATGATGGGTATTCGCGCATACTATTACAAGAGTACACCATTTTTCCGATTCCTGTCAGGATTGGTTCGTATTCACTAAATGCTGGTATTATCTCTCATTAGTTTAGAAATACGGGATAATATTCAGGCAAACACGATGTGGGATATCCTCAGAAAAACCCCGGAAACAAAGCAGGTTATGGGAAAGGCAGGACAAAAAGCTTCAGCTTTTTTCTTAGTCACCGATAATCCTATTTTAATACCCGGCATATACCATAGTATCCCGATATGGAGGAGACACAATGAGATTAATTCATGGAATACTAATTAGCATGCTCATCATTACCTGCTGTGTTCTGGCTCTGCCCGTCACTGCCGATGATGAACTGACAATAACACAGGCAGGTTATACGGTAATGCCCGGACCCTGCAGCATTATTGAGAGCAGCCTGAAGACCGGAACCCTCAGTGAGTACCGGTATGACTACTACACGTTTCCCGTGACCAGTGCCCGGACGGATCTCATCTGGAATCTGTTTGGTCCCCAGAAAACGAGACCGGTCGGCCTCTCGGTAGAATCTTCCTCAACCGCAGATGCAGACTTCAACATCTATGTCTCGTATAACAAGTATCCGAATGAGAACAGTTATGACTGGGCAGATACCTCTTTCGGACCGGACGGGACAGTAGCGATTCAGAACCCGAAGATGGGTTATTACTATGTAATGGTCAAGTCAATGCGGGGAAGCGGCAATTACATGCTCTATTACCGGGGTTTTAACTGTTATACCCCGACTCCGACAGTGACCCCGATAGAGCCCTGTTATCCGATTTACCAGTCAACCAAGTCAGGTAATCTGAACCAGGGAGGTTATGACTATTACACATATGATGTTTCAGGGTACCGGACGCTGGCCACCTGGAAACTGACCGGTCCCCAGAAGACACGACCGGTAGGTCTCTCAGCTGCGTCATCTTCGACTGCAGATGCAGATTTTAACATCTATATCGCACGGAACCGGTATCCAACCCAGACGAATTATGACTGGTCAGACACGTCATTCGGGCCTGACGGATGGATTGAACTGCCGTACCCGTCAACCGGCACTTACTATGTGATGATCTCTGCAAAGAGTGGATCCGGTTACTATACGCTTGACCAGAAATCATACAACTGCGATGGAGGCGGTGGCTGTACCCCGTCATATGATTATGTTGATTCCGGAACACTCACAACTGGCAACTTCGACCAGTACTCCTTTGATCTCTCAGGATCAAAGAAACGACTCAGGTGGGATTTGACCGGACCTGCATACGGGTATAATGACTTTAACCTGTATGTTGCTCTCAACCGAGATCCGAGCCCCAGCAGCTATGACTGGTCAGACTCATCATACGGACCCAATGGGGCAGTAGAGATCACAAATCCGTCTGATGGTACCTACAAGGTACGGGTCTATGCAACCCAGGGCTCCGGTTCCTATCAGTTAAGGACACGCAGTTATAACTGCTAAATCTCCCTTTTTTCGCATCAGGAAAGATTTCCGTTCTTTATTCTGATGGAAAATATCCTACGAAAGGATCCGGGTATATTTTTGGGGATGGCTTTCCCAGATCTTGATTACGTGCTACCTGACATAGGATATGCAGTCTTTTATGAGTCTGATTCATCATCCTGTTTCAACCGAACCGGTTCCTTTCATAGTGTTCTTCAATGTAACCTGTTTTATTGAAACTCACCGTGTTCTTGATACCGTCTCTCTCACGATTCCTGACAATGAGCATGTTGCGATTCTCGGCCCGAACGGGTCAGGCAAGTCATCATTGATAAAGGCAGTAACCCGCGAGATTCATCCTGTCATTGCTGACAGATTCGTGAGATGGAAAATATGGGGACGTGAGATATGGGATGTTTTTGACGTAAGATCCCGTATCGGTATTGACTCTGCCGATCTTGCCTCCCGGTTTTTTCAGCAGTATCGGGCTCTTTCATCACCTCGTAACCCCTGAAATGCAGTATCGGGCGGTCGAGATTGCAGACTTTTTAGAGATATCCCATCTCATGGACCGGATGATACTATCGATGTCGTATGGAGAAGCACACCGGTTCCTTATCGGTCGTGCTCTTGTGCACAACCCCCGGGTTCTTATTCTTGATGAGCCGGCCGGTAATCCTGATCTGCATGCCCTTCTCCTGCTCCGTCAGACCTTACGAACGATTGCGAAGGCAGGTACCTCTATTATTCTCGTAACTCACACCCTTCCGGATATCATCCCTGAGATCCCGCGTGTGATTATGATGCAGAACGGAAGGATCTGGTGTGACGGAAAGAAAGAAGAACTCCTCACCAGTGAAACGATCACTACCCTCTTATGTGTACCTGTTACCATTCATCACAAGGACGGGTATTATTATGCAACCGGGTACTGAGAGAGACCTGTTTTTTATCCTGACAGAAAAAAGCCGGTTTATCATGAACAGGAATACCGGATTCCCGTTTCTTTAGGGAATTAGATATCTCTGACAAAAAAGAATGTCCGGATAACGGCCTATAAGGGGCCGGTGAGTCCTGGCAGGAAAATGCCAACGATGGATGTCAGAATCCAGATAATTACTGCAATTAACAGGGATTTCATCCATCCGATTGAGTAGAGTTGCTTTAATGCAATCAGCCATGCGATGCCGGCGATGAATGCAGCAATAAGTCCCTGACCGAGTATTGCATAGATAACGATGTAAATCACCGTTCCGATAACAGCAGCAATAAGAGCGGTCTTTATTCCTTCTGTTTCACCCAGTACCTTTGTTACGACATAAATGATGATCGTTGATATTACCAACGCAATCACAAATGACAGTATCGCACCCATTGTGAGATCCATGATGTAGTTTCCTTGTTTAGTAACTTTAATCTTTTGTTTTAAATCCCAGCCTGGTTCAAAAAAAAGGAGATGCAGCGAAAAGTCCAGATCTTCTAGGTCCGAAATAACTGATAATTGCCGGGACTATTGTTATACCCGACGATTGAATGTGATCCGAATCAAGGAATTATAGAGGAATCCTGGTGATCTCTCTCGAATGACAAGGCTGTTGCACAAAAAATTTTGTTGATTCGATTCAGCAGATGTACAGGTGTTCGGAAACAACAATTACAGTGTGAATGGCCGTATTGTACTCATAAAACCCAGGTATACAACAGCCAAACAGAATGGAATTGTAATCTTTGGATTTTCCCAGAAATAGACCTGATATCTCATCGGTGTGGTTATAACCGTGATGAATCCAAATCTATCTTCAGGATTTTCCGGAATCTTTAACCGGTTTTATCTCCGCTGGTAAACCGGTATGCTTTTTTTGGTATCACTATCTCAAACCGGGCACCGGATCCATACATTCCTGTCTCAGAGATGGACAATCCGGTGATGGACAGGATTTCCCGGGAGAGGAAGAGACCCATTCCTTTCTTCTTCTCAAATCTTCTCTCAAATATCAGTTCTTTATTCTTTTCTGCAATGCCGGTTCCGTTGTCCTCAAAGATAAGTGTAAGGGTGTCTTCTGACAGCCGGTACCAGAGCCTGATCTCAGTTGCCGTCTTTCCATGCAGGACGACATTCTCTGCAAGGGTGAAAAAGACATTCTCTATCATGGGATCTGCATAGATCTCGAGGTCTCTTATTGCAAGAGAGCGGGAGAGATGAGAGATATCGAGATGAGAGACCGCAAAGGCAAATGTCTCAGTAACTTTTTGCCAGGTCGGTGGCTTTAAACCCAGGTTCTGGTAATTTTTTGCAAACAGAAGTGAATCAGATATATTCTGTACGATGAGCATCTGCCTGTCGACGTAATGTCGCAGGTTCTCATCGGTGAGTTCTTCCTGTTCAAGTTCCAGATAACCGGAAAGAGAGAAGATTGCATTCTGAATGTCGGTAAAAACAATGGAATTTAAGAGATTTAATTTGGTTTTTGCTTTCTGCAATGCCTCTGCAGTCTGTTTTCTCTCGGTTAAATCAATAAAAGCCCCCCGGTACCCGATAACGTTTCCGTCATACATCATGGCATCACCGTACGAGAGTATCTTAAATTCGGTTCCGTTTATTTTCCGGACTGAATATTCATTTCCCCTGTTATACTGGCCGCCAAGGATGGATAAGAGATTTTTTGCTGCCAGGTCATGGTCTTTGGGAGAGATAAGGGAGAAGATATTCAATCCGGATCTGATATCATCATCAGTTATCCCGAACAACTCCTTTGCCATCCGGTTTGCCATCACAATCCTTCCTTCCCTGTCCAGTTCATAGACTCCCAGTGGCAATAGTTCGACAAGATCCCTATAACGCACCTCACTTTCGCGTAATTCAACCTCCTGCCTCTGTATCCTCTCGTAATTCTGACGTAATTCCTCTTCTGTTGCTGAAGCCTGTTCATATGCAGCCCGGAGCTCTTCTGCATTTTTTGCAAGCTGCTCTTCTGCATTTTT
Source organism: Methanospirillaceae archaeon (assembly GCA_016926505.1). GTDB lineage: Archaea > Halobacteriota > Methanomicrobia > Methanomicrobiales > Methanospirillaceae > JAFGOM01. Next base: position 2,514 of record JAFGOM010000089.1, on the reverse strand, counting down.
TTGTTCTGTGATATCAACGGAGACGATGAAGAGAACCATCTCTTCGTCGGGCTGAACCACGGCCCGTCCCCGGTCCCGTGTCCAGATAACCGCTCCGTCTTTTCTCACTTTTCGCTGTACCCCGGTGACGACATCTCCTGTGGTATCAATACACTGTCTGAGATATTCCTGAGTTGTCTTCCGGTCATCAGGATGAATAATTGTCTCAAACGGTCTGCCTACGAGTTCATCTTTTGTATACAGGAGCTGCCTGCATCCAAACTCATTTACCGACCTGATAATTCCCTCCCTGTCAACCGAGTAAAACATCGAGGGATTCTCATTGTAGAGTGTTTTGTACGCTTTCTCGCTCTTTGTGATCTCCCTGGTTTTTTTCCGGACCGTCTGGCGTAAAAGATAGATCCAGAGAATGAGGATGCATACAATAACAGCGGAAATAAACACGATCATCCGAATGAATTCGAATATCTCTTCACTGGTAACGGTTGAACCATACCACCGTGACTGGATCTCCTCAAACTCTTTCTCTGAAATACTGGCAAATCCTTCATTTACCCGTGCCACAAGAGCATGGTTGTCCTTCTGTGCTGCACGCCTGAGTTCTCCTGAATAGAGTGGATCTGAATACCTGAATGAGTCCTGTATCTGATATTTATGAAGAAAGTAAAGAGCAGTCGGTTTATCCATCAGGAACACTACAACGTCTCCCCTGCCTGCATCCCTGATGATCTCTTCTGATGAGGAATACAGCGTAGTGCTGATGTTGTGCTCTTTTAAGTAGTCCGCTGCAGCATCTCCGGTTACCGCAGCAACCTGAAATCCGGTCAGGGATCTGATATCAGATATTCCTGAAATATTCCGGTTAAAGAAGATGGAGACATCGATGGTGGCATATGGTTCGGTAAACTCAAGAAATTCCGCTCTTTCTTTCGTGTAAAACAGGGTATCGATGATATCAAATTCCCCTGCCCTCATCCGTTCCATTGCCTCTTCCCAGACAAGACCGGTTATTGTTACCGGGATCCCTGTCTTTTTTTCCCATAACCGCCACTGGTCGATGGTTATTCCAATCATCTCACCATCTTCTCCGGGCATGGAGAATGGAGGATAATTCTGTTCCATTACCACACGAATGGGGCGTTCTGTCTCAAAAGAAAACCCGGCAGAGGCAGGGACAATGAAAAAAAGAAAAATTATGACAGTCAGAGCAAAGAAACAGGGCCTCGTGCCGGGAAATCCCATGTGATACTATGGCCTGCATAAGCTAAAAAAAGCATCGATATTGTTCTCATTACGTCTTTTCCGATCCGAAAGGAGGATCCGGATCAATGTGTGATACCATGATCAGATGTACTCAATTATTTATTGTTACCTGAGAAATACAATACCAATGAAGAGGATTATCGGTACTATCCCGTGCTCTCCCGGACAGGAAAGCACGATCATTGCAACGATATTTTTAGGGAGGGCTTTTTTATGTCAGTTGCATTAAATCTGATGCTTGGAGCAGGAGGCCTCTGTATCATCTGGGGGATCATCCATATTATTCCGATTCAATCGGTCATAGCCAGTTTTGGACCGATATCGCAGGATAATAAGGGTATTTTACTGATGGAATGGATTAGTGAAGGATGCTCTCTTATCTTTATCGGTATCCTTGTGATTGCCATGGTCTTTTCTGCCGGGTATTACAACCCTGCTACCTACCTTGTCGGCCGGCTTGCAGGAGGGATGCTTCTTTTGTTAGCAGCATTATCTGTCCTGAACCGGATACGCCGTCCCCCGCTCTTTATGCGATTAAGTCCGGTAATAAAGGTGATAGCAGGTGTACTGCTTCTTGCAGGATCAACCCTTTCTTTTGCTTAAATCTTCAATAACTCTTATTTTCGGAAATTCCCTCTCTGCAACAGATGAACGGGGATCTGATCTCAGTAAGAATTTTTCTGCATGAGATCAATGAGGTTTTAACCGTTTGTTTCAAACCTGAAATACTGCAGATGTCATTTTATTGTATAAATTGTGGTATCGGGGAATCATTATCCAGGATAATCTGCTGTTGCAGATTCTTTTTTCGGCCGGAGCCGGGAGATGAAAACAGGTACCACTGCAGGATCGGGAATCTATGAACCGGCAGGCGTATTATTGGCTCATCTGTATTGGAATCGGTATCATTCTTGTTTGTTCTGGATTCGTGTCTGCAGATGAGATATCTGGTGAGATACCCGGTAGTGACTCCTCTGATGGTGGTGTAATGACAGCAGCTCCTGCAGAGATTTCGAGTCCGGGATATGGTGATATTGATGGTGGTGAAAGCGCTACCGGTAGAGAACCCGTGTTTGCCATGCCAGCAGAGGTATCATCCAAAGATCCAAGTGAAAACGGGGGATTTTCCGGCCAGGATCGTGAGATAATATCGCCGGTGACTGACGATTCTGTTATCCCTCCAGCAGATGTTTCTTTTTCAATGGATTCTGAACCCGGGGAACCGATTGAAAGGGAAGATGATATCCCGTT
>JAFGOM010000088.1 GCA_016926505.1 Methanospirillaceae archaeon | reverse complement strand
TGTGAATTAGCCTTATAAGACTAATGAAAATCATTTGTGCAACAGCCCCTTCAGTGATCTGAATTAAATAGAAGATCGCCCACTTTCCTTTCCAAATTTACCTTAGATCTTGAAGGGTTGGGCTTCGAAGCGAGTAATACAAAATTTATCAGCAATTTAGACCAATTTCGTTTCACTGAATAATTACGTATTTCCTTGAAAAATCCTTTTTTAGAGTGAGGCAGAAAATTCTCTTTTTTGCCTGAAAAAATTCTATGTATCCTGATAATATTTCCCTATAATTCTGATAAAATCAGCATAAAGATCTGCTTCTGCTCTCTTTTTATGATGACGCATTGTTATCCGGTAGCTGGCAGATCGATCTATTTCTTTTCTTTCATAGTGATTTTGTCAAAAACAGATATATTAGTCCTTAAATAGATACAACGAATCACGACCGCCATCTTGATAAATACCAGATCAACGTACTATAGAATAAAATTTTATATAACATAAATGCCAATATCGAATAATGGACTGATATTTTTCCACCTTGATTAACGGGAATATTCTGATACAATGTCAGTCTATAGGGGTTTTTCATGGGAAAAGGTCATCTTTTTTATCACACCGGGATGATCTGCCTGCTGCTCATCATTCTCGTATCTCCTGCCTGCCCGGCAGATGAGGTGCAGACAGATTCCGGTTCAGCAACCGCTGCGGTCTCATCGGGGGGTGAGGCAGGCAGTGCTGGCACATCGGTATCGTCTTCTGATTCTTTTTCTCTTACAGTTTCTGTATCGGCATCTGATACCGGAACATCATCAGGAGAGTCAGGGGGGGTTTCGCTCTTGTTATCTGATAATTCAGGTGATAGCAGCTCATCATCAGGTTCAGAAAGTTTTAGTTCTTTGAGTGAACAATTGATTCCTCTTTTTGTTCAATCCGGCTCATCAGATCTCAGTGGTTCCCCAACAGATCTGCCTCAAACCGGTTCATCATCAGATGATTCCACTGGTTCTCCTGAATCATCTTTCGAATCCATTTCTGAAAGTTCTTCTTTTGAATCAATTTCATTCGATATCGATCCTGATACTCCTGCAGGTTCAGATCTGCCCTCTGACCTCTCATCTGATCCGGAATCAGATACATCCGGGACTTGGGAAGAGGGGCAGGAGATGATGCTTGATAGTTCTTTCCCATCTCCCGAAAGTGAGGATACAGAATCAACGTCCGATGATGTCTCTCTCTTCACCGGGCAGGATGAACAGAATGATGAGGATGGAACCGGTACCGATGCTTCTCCTGTGCCCGAAGATGCAGATGAATCCGGGAAAGACCCAGTTTCTGAAGAGCCTGGTGAAGAGGAGACTACTGATGAGGAAGGTTCTGCACCGGAAGAGCAGGTAGAGGGGGACGAAGAGACTGACGAGGACCTTTCTTCCGAAGAGCTGACCGAAGAAGAACTTCCCGAAGAGGAGAATGAAGGACAAGACGCTACTCCGGGGGTCTCTGAAGGGTCCGTCTCAAGCGAAGATCTCGCTGTCCTTGCCGATACTACGATGCTGACCGAGGAGATTCCTGAGATGACAGGTGATAGTGTAGCAGAGCAAGTAGCGTCCTTGTGTGGGGGAGATAATACTTGGACCGGGTACTGGGGGGATCCGGTTATTGATTTTTTCGCATATTCTAATAATCCCGATCCTTCGCAGATTTACAATTCTGAAGCCCAAAACCCTTTGAATCTGAAGACTTATACAAATCTTCGATACGATTCCTCGTATGGATTTGGCTGGGTTGATGATGGCATTTTGAATGATAAATCGGATGACTACTACCAAATCGGAACAGAAAGTGGAACGTTTCTACTTGGCGATGATGATGATGATGATGATGATGATGAGAATGACTGGGGAAACATCTTTTCAATAGTGTCAGATATTGCAACCAAGGCCAGTTATGCCATTCGGATTTATGCCACTGATATCACGATCAAGGGCAACGGCAAAAACGTGCAGAGCAGTGGGGCCGGGATCTCACTTGATACCCAGGACCAGCAGCAGTTGGGAGATGGGATTGTTATTGAAGAGGTAAATTTTGCCGGGACAGACGGGATCGTAGGTACGGTCAGAAACTGGTGGTATGACGAAGAAACAGAAACTGAACATAGAGGGGATATCACCATTACCAACTGTAATTTTGAGAATACCGGGGTAGCACTGGATATAGATGCCAGTGGGAAAGATAGTGGTATAATAGGGGACCCAGGTGAAGAACAAATTACTGCAAGTGGAACAGGGGGAACCATCACCGTTGCCGGGGCTGATACAACCATTAAAGGCGATATTATCCTGAAAGCAAACGGCGGGAATGGCATGGATGGACAGTTTTATGGATCAGATGATGATCTGATGTATCTTCCTGCAACTGATGGAGGTCATGGGGGTACCATAGAAGTCGATGTCAAGGGTGTGGACAGCGACACTATCAATATCCGGGCAGACGGTGGCACTGGTGGAATATTTTCCGGCTCCCAGGATGAACGAATGTGGGGGGGTACTGGTTGGGCAGGTACAGAAGGTGACGTAAGTTACGTTGGATTTGGCCTGCCCAATGCAGGTAGTGGTGCAGATATTAATGGTGGTGGGGTAGGTACAGATGGTGAACTTGGTGCAGGGGGTGACGGTGGCTATGGTGTAAACGGGTATGCCGCCTCTGGTTCTACGTATTGGAGCGGTTCAACACTTGGTGCTGATTGGGCTATGGGGACTGATTCGGATGGTAACTATATTCGTGCTTCCGATGGTCAACCCATGGATCCTGATAATTATCCTGAAAAACCAACAGAGGATGATTATATTGTCTACCTCTTCCGGGCTGGCCAGGGAGGTCAGGGAGGAGAAGGGGGTACTGGCGGTGATGCTGGAGATGGCGGTGCCGGTGGAGATGGTGGAACGATCAAGTTTGCAGTAGACGGCGACCTCACAGATGCAACCTTTTCAGCTTCTGGTGGTGCCGGTGGAGATGGTGGGATACATTTTACCGCTGATATGGGTGGTGAAACAGTGCATTACTGTAACTCAGGTGGTATCGGTGGGACCGGCGGTCAGGGAGGTACTGGTGGTATCGGTGGTATCGGTGGCCCGGTTGGTGACGGCGGCCAGGGAGGTGCCGGGGGTACTGGTGGAAACGCAGGAGACGGAGGGGATGCCGGAAAGGTTCAGATATGGGCTTCATCTATCAGCGGAACGGTGAATGTTAAGGCTGATGGTGGTGCAGGCGGGTATGGTGGTGATGGAGGTGACGGTGGAGCAGGTGGTCCTATTGATTATGAAAATGGTAATGGTGTAAGTAATTATATTCTTACTCATGAACCCCCCTATCCCGAAGGCTACAATGAGATTGCAAATGGTGAGGAATTCGTAAGTGGAGGTGAAGAAGGCCCGCAGGGCAACGGCGGTAATGCAGGTACTGGTGGAGATGGCGGTGATGGTGGAGAAGTAGATATGGTGTTGTCCGGGGCTATCACCGAGAACGGAAAACTCAATGCCTATGCCCTTGGCGGCCAGGGAGGTACCGGTGGAGATGGTGGTCTTGGTAGTATAAACGGTAATGGCGGAGATGGTGGTGCCGGTGGTACCGGTGGAACCGTAGTTACCACCGTTGCTAATGGAATACCCTCCTCCGGCTCGTTTACCGGGATATCAAACGGCGGCAACGGCGGTAATGGAGGGACTGGAGATACCGCAAATCCACTAACCGGTCTTGATGCCGGTGGCAAAGGTGGTCTGGGTGGTGATGCTGGGACGGTCCAGTTTGCAACCGAAGGTGATCTGGCCGGCACGGTAGACATAGATGTATATGGCGGTGATGGTGGTGCCGGCGGCAGTAATCTCTGTATTGGGGCTCTTATGCCTGGTGATGCTGGTAAGGCCGGTGCCGGTGGTAATGGCGGTGATGGTGGGACAGGGCAGGTTTGGGCTGATGATATCACCGAGATAGTAGCGATTACTGCAAATGGTGGTAGGGGGGGTGACGGAGGGAGCATCGATACCGCCGGAACCCAGAAAGGTATCGGTGGCATTGGCGGTACTGGTGGTACTGGTGGGTATGCGGATCTCGTCCTTACCGGTGACATCAAGGCAGATACAGAAGTACACGCAAACGGTGGGAATGGTGGTCACGGAGGGGGCAGCCGGCTCACTGCAAGTTCAGCCGGTGGTACTGGTGGGAAAGGAGGGAGATCTCGGGTATTTGCCGATGACATCGGAACCAGAGATACGGCAGATCCCATAGTTGATACCATTGATCTCTCAATTGAGGCGAACGGTGGTGTCGGAGGTAACGGGGGGAAAGGTATTGCCAGTTCAGCCGGTGGCAGCGGTGATGACGGCGGTACCAGTGTTCCGGATCCAGGGGATGCACGGACAGATTACAACACGATAAACATCGTTCTCTCTGGTGACGTGCTTTCGGATGCCACAATACAGGGATCAGCAAACGGTGGGAATGGTGGCAATGGCGGTACCGGGACTGGTGAACCCGGTAATGGTGATGGTGCTGGCGGTGATGGAGGTGACGGGGGTCATATTTACATGTGGGCAGATGATATTGCCCAGAAGGCTGACGTTAAATTCTGGATCAATGGTGGAGAAGGAGGTACTGGTACTCCCCCAGGTATCGGTGGCAACGCTCCATTAAATACCATTTATGTTGATACGGATACCATCAGTGGGGATGTAACCGGACATGCAGTCGGGGGTGCCGGTGGTACAGATGGTCGGGTATATATCGGAGGCACCGTTACTGGTGGAACAGTTACTGCTGATACAAACCCGTTAAATGGTGGCTCCACTGCTCCTCCTGGTGTTCTTCCCGTCCCGCCGGTTTCCCCGGCCTCCCCTTATGTTCCTGCTGCCCCCGGTCCCGGACCTGACCCGGCTAACCCTGCAGCCCAGACTACTCCTGATGTCGCTCTCACGGACAACTCATCTCTCTCTCCTGCCGACCGGATTGCAGATTACATTGCCCAGCTACAGGCACTCGGATTTCTGATAAACGAAGAAGACCTCTTTTCGGTCATCGTATCAGATATCACCTACATGGTCGTCCCGGCGACAGATCCTGACGGCAATGATCTCTGGATTGTCTTTTCAGAGGAAGGGGCACTCGTCTCACCGGTTCCGGGAGTGGACATCGGCACCGATCCGCTCTCACCCGAACTCCTTGCCCAGATCATGGATCTTGCGGCATTCGTACAACAGGTAAGCAGTATCGATCCTGCTTCTTTTGCCGATCTCATGCAGACCATTGATGAGAGCCTTACCCGGATGGGTGAGACTATCATTGCACTCCTCCGGGATCTCGGTTATCCCGATGCAGCAGCCTTTATCTCCCGGGTACTTGAGAACCCGTCTGATTACGATCTTGTTGCCGGCTGGCCGTGCCCGGCAGGGTATTCAGAAGAGGAACGGCTTGTGCAGTTTAAGGAAGACTACATGAAGAACTACCTCGTTGTCATGGAAGCACTTCTGGCAGGTGGCATCGATCCTGATGCACCAGAGCCTGACACCGGTGCCGGCCAGCTGACCGCCTGGGTGGCAACGATCATTAAGTACATCCAGACCAGCCGGGCGGCTCTGGAGGAGAACTACGATACCCTCCTATCCCATGCAGAAGGAACCCCCTGGCGATACAACGAGATGCAGGGCTTCCTTGATAACGAGGCAGCCTATGGCCCGGTGGAGTCAGACCTCGGCACACTTGAAAGCCTCTCCGGTGTCTCTGGCGGTCTTTCGGAGGCAGGGGCTGCAGTGATAGAAGAGGCTGATATCTCGAGGCTTTCGGGCATCATGCAGCTCATCTCGACCGGCAGGTTCCCGGATGATGCCTTTACGCTTGCTACTGCTGCATTTGATGAGGGTGTTGTATGGTATGATCTCTCTGACTATCTGTCAGAACGCACATCCCCGGGTGTTGATGTGGTGTGAGAGATAATCTCCCAATTCCTTCTCTTCTTTTCATTCATAAATTTTCCATCTTTTCGGTCTGTAAAAAACCGTTTGTATTGTGGTGTTTTTATGAACCGGGATGCAGACCGGTAATGAGATGATGTATTCTTCTTCTAACATCCCCGATAATTTCATGATAGATGATGGAGTTGCAGCATGGAATTCTCTCAAGTATAGCAGAATAAGGGGATTTTCTCTCGTTTTCTGATAAATGGGTGAAGGTATATCAATCCGGAGATCACACCGTACCTGCCTGTGGAAAAGACATGAGGCAGATTACGCATGGTTTGTTGAATAGACTAAATTTTACGGTAAAATAGAAATGAATGTCAGTTTAAAATTTTATCTCTTTTCACAAATCCTTTCTTATCGAAGCATCCAGTTTACTGATTGAGTCACAGATGGTAATTTTGTATTCTTCTGCAATATCACGGGCAGTATCATCAATAAACGGGGTAATCATAAGCAGTTTATCAACCGGTTGTCCTGATACTGTAGCATAAAAATGTGCCTTTTTAAGGAAGATATAGACATCACTGGTACTCACTGATGATTTTATCTCAATTACCAGTGTCCTATCGCCAAGTATGATTACATCAATCTCAATGTCAGATGGATACCCGAACACCATCCCTTCATCATCACGTTTCAGGTAATTGATAACCTGATAACCAGTATCAGAAAGTATCTCTGCAAGGCCGTTTCGGAATGACCGCTCTGAATCAAGCCCCCATCTTCTTCCCAATCCGCCTAGTTTGAAATCAATGGTGTCTGAGAGGCGTTGTAGGGATCGTTCAGTATTTTTCTGCGCCTGGGTTAGTTCTTTTTGAGCTTGTGCCAGTTCTTCAACCTTTAATTCAGTATTTTTTTGAGCCTGTACCAGTTCTTCAACCTTTAATTCAGTATTTTTTTGAGCTTGTGCCAGTTCAGATACAATATTCTTGAGTTCAGTGAAATCTTCCCGCTTCACCCCTAATTCATCCTTTACAACCTCCCAGAATTGAATCATGGGATCCTGTAAATCCTGCGGGAAATGTCTGATGACATCTGTTATCGAACTCATGCTATTCACCCGGTTGTATGTAGTATCTCTATTATATCTTTAAATAAACTGGGATTCAGTCATATGAGCAACACATCCCGTTGTATCGCTGTCAATCCTGATAAATAGGCGATTAACTGGTATCCTTGTGATTAAAACAGATAACACAGAACCCGGTCTTTCCGATCTCTTCTCGTTACATCACAATTGAGCGATCCACACCTTCTGTAATTACAGGTTATATATCCGGGTATACCCTGTTTGTGATGAATTACCGATCTCGTGAGAAAAACCGCCTTTGATTCTTCTGGAATTCAGATCTTTTTTGATGTATCGTTATACCCTACAAGCAGAAACAGCACGAACCTGCACCTTCATACCCGAATCGGAAATTTCTAAAAAATCAAAAAAAAATAACCGTGGATCAAACGTGATGAAAACCTATCATATGATATTTATCTTTTATTTTACATAAAACCCATGCAAAAGAAGAGGGAGGGTGTCATAAACACGACAGGTTTTCAACCGGTCTCCATCCACTCCTCTGGTTCCGTCTCCCAGGGGTACTCTCCGGTCTCGTCATCACCTGAAGAATCATAAAACATGCTCTCCCCGGTTCCCCAGGTACCTGATCCATCGGACTCGCCATACTCAGTACCCCCTTCCGGTGACTCGTCCCCGACCCAGGTAAAGGAGGAGGTGTCCGGTTCACTCATATCAGGAACAAAAAATCCTTCTTCCCCTGAATACATCACCTCATCAAGAGCTGAATCAAGTGCAGGATCAATATCAGAACCCATAACCGGAGGCATGGAGGGGTTCATCTCAGGTGACCCGTATGATGTTTGAGCATATCCCCCCGGTGCTGAGTATCCCTGGGATGCCATTGCCGGTGCGTAATAGGATGATGCTCCTGCAGACATGGCAGGGGTGTAATACGGATACCAGCTCCAGTCATTGTACGAGTTGCAGGTAAGCCGGTAGGATCCACACCCGCTCTTGCAGTAGACAACCACGCAATAGTAGCATCCGCTGCAGGGATATCTCCAGCCGACATAAGCATTCGAGCCAGTGGAAACATCCACGCGGTCAGGGTGGTTATAGGGATACGGCTGGGTGTTCTGGTACACATACAGGTCAAAATCAGCCCCGCAGTGCCGATCACGGAACGCAGATATGGCATCAGGCCCCATGCTCATCATCACGGGATCCGTGCTGCCGTAACAGTTGCTGTTCACACTCCACTCAATATAGGATCGCTGCCCCTCCATCCTGAAACAATACACCCGGTACTGACCGGCACAGAGGTACCCGTCATACTGGTATGTCCGGTACGGGCCCCAGTATGATGGGGAATATCCTGACCAGCCGGAGTAGGGATAGCTGTAGTGATAGTATGGTCCGGTATATGGCGGGTAATAATACCCGTAGCCTGATGGCCAGTAGTACTGGTTCCATGAATTATATCCTGAAGAGAACGAAGTGGACGAACAAACCCCGTTAATACAGGTTATCCGGTCATATGATGACGCTGCAGATACCGGCAGTGCAGCGGTTGCACTGAGGAGAAGAACGGCAAGAAGCAGTGTTATCAAGGTCTTTAATGGTATCATCTCTTTCACCTTCTATGAGGATGTAAATCTCAATAGAACCTGTGAAATATTAAAGGTTCACGAGGAAAATTTTGGCAGTTATTGAATTGTTTTCAAATCGTGCTGAATTTTGTCGTAAAGGAAAAAAAGACAATAATAACTGAATTTATGAGGAACTGACCAGGGATCCTGTTTCTGATAAAGCGATTGGATACGATACTATCTGGTAAATTGTGGTTATTTCTCTTTTTGACGGAATAGATATGATGCGGTTTGAATCAAATTTGGCAGTCCTTTGTCAGTGAAACGATACGCGAAGGTAAATTCGGCAGGTATAAATATCATACTTCCGGATAATCACTATGAAACGATTCTATCTTCTCATTCTGGTGTTATTCTTTCTTGGTATTGTAGCATCAGGTGGCATTGTTACAGCAGAATCTGCTGATGAGTGGAATACGAAGGGTATTGCGTTATGCAATCAGAATGATTATGAAAGTGCCGTTGCGGCATTTACAAAAGCAGTTCAGATTGATACCGGGTATGTTGAAGCCTGGAATAACCTGGGAATTGCATTGACAGATCTTGGGGATTATGACCGTGCCGTTATCGCATTTGAAACGGCACTGGAAGCAGATCCGGAGTATATCCTGGCATGGAATAATAAGGGAATTACCCTGTGTAAACAGGAGAAGTATGAAGAGTCTCTTGCTGCATACGAACATGCACTTGCGTTGGATCCTGATCTCATTGATGCATGGATGAACAAGGGAAGTGCCCTGAATTATCTCCAGAGACATGATGATGCTATCAAAGCATTTGACAAGGCACTTGAGATCGATCCGAAGAATTACCAGGCATGGAGTAACAAGGGGGTTGCATTACAGGATTTGTTCATGTACGACCAGGCCCTTGAGGCATTTGATGAGGCATTAGCGGTAAACCAGAACGATGCCGACACATGGAATGACAAAGGAGTCACGTTGTATTACCTGTTCCGATATAATGAGGCGATCGGGGCATTTGACAAGGCACTTGAGATAGATCCGGATAATGCTGAATTATGGTTTAACAAGGGAAATGCCCTTGCAAAATTGTGGAAGTATGATGAATCTATCAGAGCATATGATACTGCATTAGATATTGACCCGAAGAACCCTTCCATATGGTTTAATAAGGGATTTTCCCTGGAAAACCTCGCAAAATACAAAGAGGCTATTGAGGCCTATGATCAGGTATTACAGATAAATCCCCATGATATCAGAACAAAAAAACAGAGGGATAGTGCAGAGAGTAAGTTACTATAAAAGGATTTAGGTTTTGATACAATTCCTCACATTTTCTGAGATATCGGTTCCTATCTGGTTTGAGTCTGTTCCATCGATAATACAATAGCAGATCCATAGAAATCCTGATTCACACATTTTTTCTAAAAAGGAGAATGAACCGCTGCTAAATCCCTCCTCAAACATTATCGGAAATTCCCGCTGAACCGAAACCTATTATGCTGGATCGGATAATTCCTGCCTTTTGGAGTTTCAGACGTTGTATTGCATGATTTTTTCATATTCTCCGTAAGAGAAAACCCTTATTCAGAGGAATTTTTCATAAGGGATACAAAAAGATAAACAATACAACGAAAAAGTATACCCTGAGACAAATGGGTTACAAGATAGCGGTATGTGGAAAAGGCGGTGTCGGAAAAACCTTTATTGCAGGTGCTCTTGCCTGCCGGTATGTCTCACTTGGGTTTAGAACTCTTGCAATTGATGCAGATTCATCACCAAATCTTGCCCTGACCCTGGGGTTTGATCCCGGACGTGCCGAGAGCATCACACCGATAGCAGAGAATGAAGATCTCATCAGGGAAAAGACAGATACCGGGTATCCGGGTGTTTTTTCCCTGACATTTTCTGTTGAAGACATCATTTTCAGGTATACCACACCGGTTCCGTGCGGGGTCCAGTTGCTGGTCATGGGCACGGTCAGGGGTATGGGGACCGGGTGTGCATGCCCGGCTAACAGTCTGGTTCGTACCCTGACCCGTCACCTGGTCCTTGACCGCGATGAGGTTGTTATCATGGACATGGAAGCGGGTATTGAACATCTCGGAAGGGGCACAGCAGAGCATGTCGATACCCTTCTTGTCGTTACCGATGCTCATCAGGTCTCGCTTCTTACTGCAGGGCGTATCGCTGACATTGCCAGGAATGCCGGACTAAAAAATATCTTCTTCCTGGGTAACCGGGTTGCCGGCGGGGATCATATTGCCCTCATTCAGGACAAGGCAGCACGGCACGAATGTCCGCTTATTACAACCATCCCGTACGATCCTCTGGTGCTCAACGCAGGGATTTTGGGAACAAGCCCTCTTTCCCTGAAAGAATCACCAGCCCTGGCCGCCATTGCGCACCTGCCGGATCTTCTCAACGATGAACAGGCACCGGGAGGGATATCATGAGGGTTCTTGTCAGTATGGGAAGGGGAGGAACGGGAAAGACCTGCTTTATCGCCATGATGGCAGATTATTTCATCAGGAAAGGGGAAACACCCCTGCTAATCGTGGATATGGATCCTGACCAGAGCCTTGGTGAGATGATAGGAATTGATCTTGAAAAAGAAGGCAAAAAAACCATCGCAGAACTGATAGAAGAGACCTTCATTCAGAAAGGTGGCACGACAATCGGAATTGCCCCCTCTGAAAGGATAGAGGAGAGAATCTGGAGGGACGGGATGTATGAGGGAACGAATTTCGACTTTATCTCCATCGGAACGAAATGGGTAGAAGGATGTTACTGCATGCCTGACGCAGCCCTGAAAAACGCCCTCTCCCACCTGATACGGCAGTATCGGTATGTTATTGTTGATGCACCCGGCGGACTTGAACACTTAAACCGCAGGGTTACCGCAAAGGTGGATGCCATCTTTGATATCCTTGGACCATCAAGCAAATCATTTGCCCATATAGATCGTGCCATACGGGTGACAAAGGAGTCAGGTATCATCTACAATCACCTCTTCACGGTGGGGGGATACCTCTTTGCAGATGAGATGGCGGATCGTATCAGGGATGTGGCAGGAACCCGGTTTCTTGGGACAATAGCAGCAGACCCTCTCGTTGCATCATCTGCCCTTGCCGGTTCATCACTTCTCGGGATGGATCCGTATCTCCCCGGACCTGCCTCGGTGACGGCTATCATGGAGGAAGCAGGGTTTTAAGAGGGTATCCTGTCAGTAGGGAGATCATCTGATAATATCAGAGAGCAGAGACTCGTAATATGAGTACCAATACATTTGAGTATCAATAAAACCGTACTCTACAGTAATATTAGATGCAACCAAAAGGACAAGGGTTGCAACCGCAAAAACCAGTATTTATTCTGCCAGAATACTCATCTCATGGCTCAGGCAGCCGGGGCAGGATACTATCTTTCAGAAAATATCATTCTTCCTGATACCCGTACTCGTGTATCAGCAGGGAATCATATCAGGGGAGCATTTATGAACCGGAAAAATATTCATCTCACATGGGGGGAGGCACAGACGAACCGGGGAACGGTAAAGAACCTAGCTCTGCATATCGGGTCAGCACGCAGTATTCTTTCTGATCAGCCGGTCGGCCCGACACCGTTTCCGGATCACACCGATCTGCGGGACTGGGATAGAATCCTGCTGTCCCGCTATAAACCCCTGTATCTCCCATTCTGTGACCTCTGTTGCCTGTGCACCTATGGCAAGTGTGATCTCTCCGGCGGCAAGCACGGTGCCTGCGGGATCACTATGGAAGCCCAGCAGTCCCGGATCGTCCTTCTTGCGACCTGCATCGGTGCGGCAACGCATACCAGTCATGCCCGGCACCTCGTTTCCCACCTGATCAGCCGGTTTTCCCACCGGTTTCCCATCGATGTCGGGGAGAGCACGGTGGATCTCTCTGCTCCCGTGACCATGCTTGTCTGTGGATTCCGGCCACAGACCCTGGGAGATCTGGAAGCAGCGCTTGAGTATGCCGAACGCCAGGTGACCGATCTCCTTGCTGCAGCCCATACCGGTCAGGAGGCGGATCCGATTGACTTTGAGTCAAAGGTTTTTCATGCAGGCATGATTGACCATCTTGCCCTTGAGATTGCAGATATGGTTCAGATCTCTGCATTTCATCTCCCAAAAGCGGATCCTGATGCAAAGCTCGTACCCCTCGGCCTTGGTACTGTGGATGCCAAAAAACCGGTAATCCTTGTCATCGGCCACAATGTCCCCCCTGCTATCGATATTATCAACTACACCCGTGACCATGATCTCGCGGGATCTGTCGAGATATCTGGTATCTGCTGCACGGCAATCGATCTAACCCGCTATGATCCGAATGCAAAGATTATCGGCCCCATCTCGTGGCAGCTCCGCTACATCCGCAGTGGTGTTCCCGATCTGATTGTGGTTGATGAGCAGTGTGTGCGGGCTGACCTGTTAGACGAGGCAGGTGCCATCTCTGTTCCGCTGATAGCGACCTCGGGAAAGAACTGTGCCGGACTCGTTGACCGGACAGACGATGATGCTTCTGCTATTGTCGAGGACCTGGTTTCCGGCAGAGTTCCCGGCGTCCTCCTCCTTAATCCAGAGAGGGTGGGCGAGGTTGCGGTCAGGACTGCCCTGTCTGTTCATGCAAAACGGATAAAGAAAGGAACCATTCCCAATATTTTGGAACTCATAAATTGGGCTGCCCTCTGTGGCGGCTGCGGGGAGTGTATGCGAACCTGTCCGGTTGAATCCCCCATCGCCTCTGCCATGAAACAGGCTGCAGAAGGCGACTGTTCCACTCTTGCTGCCATTTATGATATCTGTATCGGGTGTGGGAGGTGCGAGGATGTGTGCGTACAAAACATCCCGGTTCATAGTTGTATTCTCGCGGCAGCCGGTGATACCCTGCTCAATGAAAAATTCCTGGTTCGTGCCGGCAGGGGAGCGGTGCAGGATCTTGAGATCCGTGAGGTTGGGGGTCCTATTGTGCTTGGTGAGATCCCGGGGATAGTTGCCTTTGTCGGATGCGCCAACTTCGAGAAAGGGGTGGGCGAGGTGGCCGAGATGGCCCGTGAGTTTGCCCGGCGCCGGTATATCGTGATGGCATCCGGCTGTTCTGCGATGGCAATCGGGATGTACCGAAACGAGGAAGGACTCACCCCGTACGAAGAGTTTGAGGGCAGGTTTGATGCCGGTTGCATCGTCAATGTCGGTTCCTGTGTCTCGAATGCCCATATCTCGGGGGCAGCGATAAAGATTGCCAGTATCTTTGCAAAACGCAATCTCCTTGGTAACTACGCAGAGATTGCAGATTATGTCTATAACCGGGTCGGCGCAGTCGGTATCGCCTGGGGTGCGATGTCACAAAAGGCAGCCTCAATTGCGTCAGGGTTCTGGAGGCTGGGTATCCCGGTAATCGTCGGTCCCCATGGTTCGAAGTACCGGAGAATGCTCATGGGAAGAAAGGATAAGGATGAGGACTGGTATGTCTATGATACGAGAACCGGTGAGAAGGTCTATGTCGGTCCGGTTCCGGAACACCTCTTTATAACAGCAGAGACACAGGAGGAGGCGATAGTTCTTGCTGCCAAGCTCTGTATGCGTCCGAATGATACCCCGCGGGGGCGATCCATGAAGTTGACACACTACCTTGACCTGCATAAAAGGCTCTACGGCATCCTTCCCGATGATATCGCGCTCTTTGTGAGGTCTGCAGCAGACATCCCGGTCACGATGAAGGATGAGATCCTCTCCCTGCTTGAGAAGGACGGGATCCCGGAGAGGAGTATCCCGAATCCGACCATGATCGTCTCGCAGGCAGGAGGCAGAACGGAGGAGAAAAATGGCTCATGAACAGGCCTGGATCCGTGCTGAGACCGGGGGAACGAAACAGGCTTCCCTAATCACAAACCCTGCAGTTCTGGCTGCTCTCATCAGGAAGGCAGAGCACCCCGTTGTCATCGCAGGGCATCTTGTGGTACAGCCGGGAAAGGTGGGCGATACCCTCACCCGGTTTATCAGGGATCTGGGAGGTCTGAAAATCCCGGTCGTTTCAACCGCACACACCTACCGGGAACTGAAGGAACGCGGAATTACTCCGGTCGCTTCGATGGGGGTGATGGAGATCATTCAGCGGCTCTGTGATCCTGAATGGAAGGGGATAAACGGAACCGGCCCCCATGATCTCGTCTTGCTTACGGGTCTCTCATACTCACTCTGTTCAGTTCTCTTATCAGGTCTCAAACAGGGTGCACGGAATTCAAAAACCGTTACCCTTGATCCGAAGTACCATCCCAATGCCTCGTGGTCTATGCCAAACAGGAAGGAAGATGCCTGGGAAGAACTCCTTTCTGCAGTAGTATGTGCCCTAGCAGAATCAGGGAAAGGGGAGGTGTCAGATGTTTGAAGACATTCCGGTAGAAGTCGGGCTCGTTTTTGAGGGAGAGCGAATAAGAAAAGAAGATCTCAGAGTAGAACTGGGAGGCCCGAAGGTTGACGAGAAGTTTGAGCTGGTGCTGGTCCGCCCGTCCGATGAGATAGAGGATAATGCGATCCGGATTGTCGGACCTGATATCCATGAACTGCCCGAGGGTGCCGTAAACCGGTTTGGAATTATAATTGAGGTATCAGGCAGGAACCTTGAGGAGGATATCGAGGGAGTGCTGGAACGCCGGATTCACGAGTACATGAATTACATCTCAGGAGTGATGCACCTCAATCAGCGGTACGATATCTGGATCCGGGTCAGTAAACGGGCGTACAAGAAGGGTCTTAATTCCTTTTCCATCATTGGAAACGTCCTTTTACGCCTCTTCCGCTCAGAACTTTCAATCTTAGAGAAGATCCAGATCACCTTTTATACCGGTGGTGATGCGTTCTCATCCCTTCACCGGATGGCACAGGAGAAGTACGAGGCCCGTGATGCACGTGCCCGGGGACTTTCTGATGATGATGTAGATACCTTTTACGGCTGTGCCCTCTGCCAGTCCTTTGCACCGTCCCATATCTGTGTCATCACCCCGCAACGGTATGCCAACTGTGGTGCCATCTCATGGTTTGACGGCAGGGCTGCCGCACGGATGGATCCCGAAGGGCCCATCTTTCCTATCGCAAAAAATGACTGTATCGATCCGGTTCGCGGAGAGTATACCGGGGTTAACGAGCATGCAAAAAAGCGTTCAATGGGTGAGGTGGAACGGATCTACCTGTACTCGGCCTTCGGGTACCCTCATACCTCATGCGGTTGCTTTGAGGCTATTGCATTCTATATCCCGGAAGTGAAGGGATTCGGGATTGTTCATCGCCGGTTCCCGGGACCGACCATAAACGGTCTTCCTTTCTCAACCCTGGCTGATTCCACCTCGGGAGGGAGGCAGGTTGAAGGATTCCATGGCCTCTCCCTTGAGTACATGCGATCACCCCGGTTTTTACAGGCTGATGGCGGCTGGGATGTCATCGCCTGGATGCCAAAAGAGATAAAAGAACTGCTGAAAGACTTCATCCC
>JAFGOM010000012.1 GCA_016926505.1 Methanospirillaceae archaeon | reverse complement strand
TTGAAGTGCAATTCAAATTTAGGTCATGTTTTGAGTTCCAATTTTTCATAATTTTTCAAAGAGTATAGTTATCGGACAGCCTCCTAGGATAAGGGATTGGTTTAATCTGTTGAGTCTTCAATTCGTATATCTGAATTTATTTTTTACGAGTCTTTTTATTAAATCCCGATAGAATTGAGTTTCCCGTTTTATTAACCTCACAACATTGTGTTTATCTGAAATCAGAGAGGGTTTGTATGCCAATATCGGTAATGACCCGGATGTAAATTATTATCTTAAATATCTACTTGCTTTGCATCATACAAACATTTCTGTGCAATCTGCAAGTCAATCGGTTCATCATCATGCCCGCTTATCCTCACATCACCACCAAATCAGAATATAATTGTTGTATCCATTGTAAGGAAATATCAAATATTTAGGTGAGAATAATAAAAAAGAGATAAGAATAAGCAGTAATGATAAAACGTGAATAAATCGAAATAAATGATATTTCATCAATAGAATTCCAAATATTTGAGAAAAAATTAGCGTTATTGAATTATTCGGATTAAAATATTTATCAGATTACCTTCAATACCCTTTTATCTCCTTGTGCTGAGTACTCATAGGTATACTGGGATATATTGCGATGAAGCCAGATCATCGTTTTGGTTTAATAGTATACCTGGTCTGACATATTAAAAATAGTACTGACTCTCTTACCGTTTTTGAGGCATATATGGCTGGAAAGATTAAACACTATATTGACAATCTCATTGAGATCCGCTCTCAGGGAATTTCCAGTATCGCGACGACAACACGAACGAAACTTCTGCTTAAGGGTATTGACACAACCAAATACACTGAATCGTCTGATGATGATCCTGCGGTTATCGAGAAGATAAAACTGGTGGCAGAAGAGATGGGCATTATATTGGGTGATTAACATGACAGTACGCGTTGCATATTCACAAAATACCGATCCGGTAACTGCATCATTAGAGATTAAAACATCTTTTGCCGGATTAGATCCTGTAGTTGTACTCTTTTTTGCATCATCACGGTATAATCCAAACCAGATCAGCTCAGCGATGAAACACCAGTTCCCTGATACCACCGTCATGGGATGCTCTACAGCAGGAGAGATTGTTTCAGGAATGATGCTTACCGATTCTCTTGTAGCAATGGCTCTGGAGTCTGATATTATATCTGAAATTCATTCAGATGTTATCGATCTCAGTGACAATAAATCACCATCCCGGACAATCATTAGTATCGCGGAACAATTTGGATGCAAACCCATAGAGTTAGACCCTGAATCTTATGTGGGATTAATCCTGATAGACGGACTTTCCTGTGCAGAAGAGCAGGTGATGGAAAAAATCGGAGATATCGTCAATATTCCTGTTATTGGAGGTTCTGCTGGTGATGATCTTGCATTTGAGGCAACCTGGGTCTACCTGGATGGAAATGCGTATCAGAATTCAGCTATCCTTACCATACTTAAACCGGGATGTCACTATGATATCATAAAGACACAGTCGTTTTGTGGAATGAATAAGATTCTTACTCCGACACAGGTTGATGAAGCTTCCCGAAAAGTTATCGAGTTTAATGGAAAACCGGCAGTAACTGCCTATGCCGAGGCTATTGGAATTCCGGAACAAAATGCAGCTGAACAGTTTATGAACCATCCGGTTGGATTGATAGCTGGTGATGAACCCTTTGTTCGCAGTCCACAACGGGTGGATGGCACAGATATGCACTTTTATTGTCAGATAAAGAGTGGCGTAGACCTTATGCTCCTCTCCTCAACTGATATCATTACCGATACCCGGGAAGCGCTTCGTGCGATGGAGAAAAAAGCAGGTACAATCAAGGGGCTTATAAACTTTCACTGCATTTTAAGGACTTTACAGCTTAACCAGGAGAAGAAGAGCTCTGATTATGGTGCTCTCTTTTCTCAGATCCCAATGATCGGGTTCTCAACCTACGGAGAAGAGTACATTGGTCATATAAACCAGACATCAACGATGCTGGTGTTTTATTAACGTTCTTTTCTCGCTCTTCAAAGGGTTTTCACCCTTTTTAGTGTTGCTTTTTCCCTTTACCAATGATATAGATATTCATTTATCAGGGTTTACACCAGCAATAAGAAGAATGATTACTTATTCCGAATCTCGTCACCGGCATCGATGATCTCAAGTCGTGCCGTTGTCATGTGATAGTATAGACCGATTACCGTCAGTCTCTCCTCTCTTTCTGCATCCCTGACCATTTTATAGGTTCTCAAGTGTTTCAGCTGGAGTTGTACGTTCTCAATCTCGAGTTCAGTCTGCCACTGTTTTGCTTCTTTTGAATCATCAGGACAGGTTCTCTGAGAAGAGAGAGAGGTGAGGGCAGAATTTGCATGGCGAAGCCATCCGGGAATGAGAACATCATCCCCGCAATGACGAAGAGCGAGTATTCATTGCACCGCATCCTTCATGACCGCAGATAGCGAGTGTATCGATATGCAGGTAATCGATACCATACTCAAGGAACGCTCCGATGTTCCAGTCTCCCGGCCAGACGATGTTCCCGATATTGCGATGAACAAAGATCTCTCCTGGTTTTGCATTGCAGGTAATCTCTGGTGCAACCCGGGAGTCAGAACAGCTGATCATCATGATATGCGGTCTCTGACCCTTGAGGAGATTTGAATAATAATCAGGATCCTTTTTGTATTTGTACTCAATAAACTGGGTATTTCCCGTAATAATCTCTCAATTCCCATTCTTTTCCCCGGCTAATAGAATATCTCTTCAATTTATTGAGATTTAAACGTTCAGGTAGGAAAAGAACTGATAGAATTGCATATAAATCCTGATAAGAGAAAGAAATGGTATGGATCCTGAACTGAAACAGGAATTTATCATCCGTTGGGAGCAGTACTTTCCTCTTGAACCCCTCCCGGTTACGTTTGAGTATGCTGATGATCCCCGTGGTGTGGAGAAGAAACAGACCCAAAAAAACCATCGATGTCTTATCTGTGATCTTGGAAAGGTCAGAAACGGTCATTCCCTTGCATTCGATGCCGACTCGGTCTCCTGCAGGGGAGGGAAGCGGTACTGCGGGTTTGAGACAGAGATGTTTCATGATTTCCGGTATTTCCTCTCTTCCGGGATACCGGGAAGAATGGAGGGCGAGCGGTATAAGAAGTCGCCTGAGATCGTGGATGAATGGCAGGCTCAAATCTCTCTTTTCCCGGCACCCGGTACGTATCTCATCTTTCAGCGGTGGGATGCACTGACGGAAAAAGACGATCCCCATGTTGTTATCTTTTTCGCCAGGCCTGAGGTACTGTCCGGACTCTTTACGCTTGCAAATTTTAATCGGGCAGATCCTCACGGGGTAATTGCTCCTATGGGAGCAGGTTGCTCTTCTATCATTCATTATCCCTGGTTAGAAGAGCAGTCAGAAGATCCAAGAGCAGTGCTCGGAATGATGGATCCATCGGCACGGTCCTGTGTTCCGACTGATATCCTTACCTTTGCAATCCCGATGAAGAAGATGATACCGATGATACGGGATATGGATGAGAGTTTTCTTACAACTCCTACGTGGAAGAAGGTACAGTCAAAGATTGTCCAGAGTCAGAAACGGAATCAGGGTGGAAGTGAACAATGAGATCGCAGGAAAAATGATAGGGTAGGCATAGATTCTCTTACCGGGAATGAGGTCATCACGGGTGAAAATTAGGATGTTGGTTTATCGATAAAAAAATGATACCAATTCCTGTCTTTGAATTATCAACCGGTTTTCTCTCGAAATAATTCTCCTGATTTATTCCTGAATCAGGTTTCATCGATATCTCTCCTCCGAAACAGGATGTGCTCCATAATAAAGGCACAAAGAACTCCCGCAACAAACCCGTTTGCGAGAACCGGCTGGAGGAGATACGGCATGGCGTCTATCGTCTCATCGGGCAGGAATGCCATCATGGTTCCAAAGAGGATCGGAAGGCCTATCACGAGACCATCTTCAAACCGGAAGGGATGGGCGGGGTCTCCTTCAATGGCAACAAGAAGGGCAGCTGCAAACTGTGATGTCATGACGTAAAGAAGCATGCAGCCGATAATCACCGGTGGCACCAGCAGAAGATACGCGATACAAAACGGTGAGAGACTGATGGCGACAACGATTGCAGATGCGGCGAAGAGCGGATACCGTGAAACCGAACCGGTCGCAAGGACCATGCCTGCAGAGAGTGAGTAATTCACCCCTCCGATAACGCCGAAAAGACCGGAGAGAGTATTGATTATCCCGGTTACGCATACCCCCCGTTTTACCCGTTCTTTCATTTTTGATACGAGAAAAAGTGGTTCGAGTGACTGGATAGCCCCGATATCGTTCATGAGAAGAGCAATGTAGCAGAAGGTAAAGGCAAACATTATCCCGGGATCGATATGTTCCGGGAGGACGGGGGAGAGAGAGAAGAGGGAGAGGATCTCATGGCTGCCCTCCAGGGGAGTCAGTGAGAAGAGCAGGCCATAACCGGCTACACCAAGAACCAGCGACCAGATGACCAGTGCTGAGTGCAGGAGTCCTGGCAAAATCCGGTACATCGCAAAGATAAGAAGGAGAAAGACGAATGCAAAGATGACATTCCCTACATATCCTCCGCCATTCCGTGGACTGGTGAGAAGGGAGAGGATAGTCGGTATCAGGGAGAACGAGATCATGAGCAGTATCGCTGCTATTATCCGTGAGGTAAAGAGATGACGGATATACTCTAAGATCCCGGTCAGTGAGAGGATTACGAGGATGATTCCTCCGTAAAACATTGCGGAGTACGGTGCTGCCGGGTCATGTCCCTGACTTGCGAGCATACCAATGAGCAGCACCGCTGCAGGTCCTGCAAAAAGCGGCATTTTATGTCCGATGGATGCCTGAAGGAGAAGGGTTAAACCTGAGAAGAAGAGCAGCTTCTGGATATATTCAACCTGTATCTGGGAATCAAAGCACTGCAACTCCCCGATGATGAGCCCGAAGATAAGCACAAAGGCGATGACGATCGCAGCCCACTGGAATCCGTGAATGGTATACCGGATGATATCTCCTTTGCGATTGTCAGACATGTTTCATCTGTACCTATCATGGTACAGCTATTTAGAAGAGACCGGTATCGGATATTATCTGCTAAAAGTAGAGAGGAACCAATGGATAATACGGTTATGATTGTGGCAGGTATCTTCGGTAACTCCTGTAGGTAATCCTGTGTATGACTGATAGGGCATGGTATCAGGGTAGCAGGCGGATTTTTGGGGTTGTGTATCTATCTGGCAGTATCCAAAAAATATGGGTGAGAGCAGTTATTTATCTGCAAAAAAAAGTCACTGCTAATTTTTTTCCGCTCTCATAAACAATACTGAAAACGGGGGCATGGTAACGTGCTCTTTTTGAATCTGTATCTCCTGAACCGTAATAGAGAGGTCTGATACCAGCAATCCCTGTTGAATCTGATAATTCTCATCATTTATCCGGATTACGATATTCTGAGGGAAATGATTGGTATTGCTGATAAGAATCCCGATATCCCCGTTATCCTGCCTGCCTGCAAGGGCAAACACCCCTTCTTTGTTCTCATTTGTCTGGAGAGGAAGGCGGTTTTGATACCCTGATACTGCTGACCAGAGAGAGAATGCAAGGGCTGTTTTCTTTGGCCTGCCGTCAGCATAAAATATCCCGTAAAACTGGGGGAACGTAATTGAGGGATCATTTCCCCGGTATACAAATGCCTGATCCACTCCTGAATTCTGCAAAGAGATCCAGCAGGCAGTAAGGATAGCGGATCCAGGAGATCCTGCCCTTAAGTCAAAAGCCCTGTCATTATATGTTTCTTTCTCAATCTGGGTATTATATTCGGTGAGATGGTTCTCAGATTGGCCAAATCCGGATTCATCAAGGATTGAATCGATGAGGAGACCGCCTTTCTCATAGTCGGCCGGGTTATTTGAGTAGATATGCCATGAGAGAAAATCTACAGGAACCGAATTTTCCTGCATGTACCGAAGAAATGACCGTACATATCTCTTTCCTTCCCCGGTTGTAACAGCCTGCTGGGTTAATCCGGGTCCTCCGATGAGAAGATCAGGAAATGCGAGTTTTATTTTTTTCGCAGTCATTGCATACAGATTGAAAAACTCCTCCCTTGTGTGTGGTTTTGGCCAGAAATGGATATAGTCGGGTTCATTCCATATCTCAACGTAACGGATATCAGAGGTAAAACCATCCCATAGTCCCTCCCGGTAATGGCGGATTGTCTGAACAGCAGCATCAGACCAGTATTCCTGTTCTGCAGGGGACGGAGGGTTTACAGCCTCATATCCATCCCCGATCCGGAAGTACGGTTCAAAACCGCCATCTGTGATAGCTTCAAAGGTCGCATCACTTGTGGTAAAGTTGTAGCAGGTCCTATCCTGTGGATTACAGGTTCTGTCAGGATAGATAAGAGACATGGAATGGGCATGATAGATATCATGATTGCGGACAGAAAGAACTCCGATATCCTGGTACTGACGGGTCAGGTCAGGATTATCGGGATCACCAACCGGTGCCGGACCTGCATTTACTCCGAGAAGGGGTAGGATCTCACCGGTGGATCCGGCAGGGTCAATACGTATCTCACATACCGTATCGGTGGAACTGACCTGACTGACAGGAAAGAGAACAATGAGGAGGATGAGAAGATGCCAGTATTTCATATTTCTCTTTTCTCTGGCATGCAATAAAATGATTCTATCAGCCGGTTTCAGACAGGATCGTTTCGTCCGAATTATCCCGGTTCAGCCGGCAGATTTCAGCAAAGGGTAGTTACCGTATGACTGAAAAAAACCGGATATGATGACGGTATTCTTTTATGATAATTCCGTTTTTTGATGAAATGAGGATTTACGGCTCATCTTTTCATAAAAAGAAGCAGATTATTTAGAGAAACCGCGATATTCTTTCATTGCAGTCTGTTTTTTTTCCCGCTAATTGTTTTGGAATTTTATTCCTTACTGATATCAGTAAAGGAGTATGACCAGAGCCCGATATAGGTGAGTTCCGGATCGATCGTTGCGGTGTCAGATGCCGTTTCCAGTGACTGGAACGCTACGGTGAAGAGAAGGTCGTCACCGGGATCAGGGATGAGAACCTGATCAACATCGTTCTGGATGGTACACCGGTAGGGATCAAGGTTTCCAAAGTAATACTCTTTATAGAGCGCCAGTTCCTCTTCCGTGGCGTTGTACGCCCAGTCTCCTGCCTCTGCCAGGGTCACGTCAACCGGAACCCACCCGTATTCGGGAAGGTAAAATTCAGCCCAGAAGTGCGGTCCGGCCTCTCCGGGAAAGAGTTGGTACCCGCCACAGGTTCGTGCAGGAATTCCTACGGATCGGCAGAGGGCGGTAAAGTAGGTGCTCTGGGTTCCGCAGTCCCCAAATCCGGTTGTATGCATGAATTCGGATTCAGGAATTCCTTTCGCGGCAAGATAGGTATGGGGTACGTTACTGTAGGGGAAGGTGGTGATGATGAAATCATAGATGCGTTTCGCCATGAAATACGGGTTCTTCTCATCCCCGATGATCGATAGAGCCAGTGCCCGTATTCCGGGAGTGACTTTGATGTTATCCTGTGACCCGGTATAGGTGCGGTAGAGGTCACTGTTTGTATCGTACGGTCTTATTTTGTTTGGATCAACCATGAGAATCCGGTTGTTTGTGGTAAATTCTACCGATACCGAGATGGTGAGGTTTTGTGTTCTGATATCTTTTACGGGAATCTCAAAGTATGCAACCCCGATCTCTCCGGTGGTATGGGGCCCGGAAACAAGGTATTCTGCCGGTTCCAGAAAGAGGACAGAGACGTTTTTCTGCGAATCAGTCTCTGTCGGGAGCGGTATCCAGGCACGAAGTATCCCGTTTGCCGGGAGGGTATCCCGGGGGATGGATGCAGAACCAATGCCGGTATAGGTATGGGAGACCGGTTTTTCGGTTCCGGTCAGGTTTTTTTCCCGTATTACCGGTATCATCTGATCGAAAAAGTATGAGTTCTGTTCCTTTTCTGTTACTGACCGGATGAGGCTCTGATTATGGTAGTATATGTTGTTGATAAGGCCGGAAAAATACCATGTTTCGTTGTCAGATTGCATCTGGATTGCATTTTTTGGAGTCAGATAGTTCTGTATCTGATCTTCATCAGCCCAGGGCAGGTTTGTCTGTATGATCTTTTCTGCTTCGGTACGGTTGAGTGTCATCTCGGTCAGTATCCACCCTGTCTCTTTTGCAAGAGTGAATGATTTTTGTGCCATCTCCGGATTATCCGCCTTTAGAAATCCTTCCATTGCACTGACAAAGGAATCGTATGCGGTATGGTACTGGTTGTTGTTTCGTGCTTCTATCCCTTTGGAGAAGAAGATCTCAGGGTCATTTCCATCTGCAGAGCAGTACATGCAGAGCAGGCAGAAAAGGAGGAAGCATAGCATCCCGGTAATGGTGTGGCGTGATACTGTCGACATGGTAATCCCGGTACTATATGCCGGCTGCTCCAGTTAATGATATTGACCGGAAAAAATCCGCCCATGACATTATCTGCAGGGGAGATGAAGGATTGAAAATGATAAATATCACGCAATCCTTTTTTTGATTTTCCTACACAAGCCATATAAGAAACAGATTTGATCTTTCTGAAAATGTCGGGGATATTAATTTATCCTGGTACAGAGCCTTACATAAATGTACAGGGAATTACTGATATTATCTTCACTCTTTGTTATTTCCCATATTCTCCTGCTTTTATGGTATTTTCTGTAATGGTAGAGGTCTTCTCTGCTTTGATGAGATAGGTAAGAAGATGTGTCCCCGGGTATACAGTGACACGGGTATATCCGGAACGAATTTTTCTTCCTCACACGGGTGATGATCTGACCAATCTCCATTTACAGAAAAAAACCAAAAAAAGGGATAGATACCGGTTATCAGACCGGAACAAGGGTAGGGGACAGGACGGTGGGCGTGATGCTTCTTACGTTTATTGTGCCGGTATAATCCTTATACCCGTCTTTTTTGAGGGTGACGGTATAGGGTTTTATCTCGAGTTTCTCAATAATTAATGGAGTTATCCCTTTCTGAATCCCGTCGAGATAAGTGTTTGCCCCGGGCGGGTCAGAACTGACGATAAGAAGACCAAATCCCTTTGGTTTTTGTGCAGTCACTCCGATAAGTGATGGCTTTCTGATACTGTCGCCTGTCCCGTCTTTTGAGGCAGTAAGGGTAACTGAATAGATACCCATTCCGGTATAGGTATGGTTTGGATTCTGCAGAGTCGAACCGTACCCGTCACCAAAATTCCATTCCCATTCTTTCGGAGAACCGGTTGATTGGTCTGTAAAGGCAACGGTCAGGGGAGGGTTCCCGCTTACCGGTTCTGCAGAGAATTCTGCATGTACTGTCTGTGGTGTCGGGGTGGGTGTTACCGGCAGATGGAGGGGGAGATAATCTATGTTCTTGTCATTGAAAACATATGGCTCGGCAACAAATCCGTCTCCCCGGTCAGGATGGGTCTGGGACCAGCCGGTGCCGTCAGGAGTAGCATAATAGTTACCCCCGATGTAGGGACCGTTTACAATGTTTTGTCCTGCGGTCCTGGTGGTGTTCCAGGTGTTCGGGTAGGTATCCTCCTCCTGAGATGGTACAGGCAAGGATGCCAGGATGTGAAAACCCCACTGACCGGGCTTAATATCAATATCAGGTCCAATGAAATGATCAACTGTTGAGACATTGACCGGCCTGGCACTCATGATGTAATTGTTGATAATCTCGTTATTCTGTGAGGTGCCCCCACCCATCTGATCTGAACTGATGACATAGAATCCTTCAGAATATTCGTCATCATTGTATATCCGGTTATTATGGAACCGGTTATTTTGGGCTCCCAGAAGGTTCATGCCAATACCGCAACCCTCGATGATATTATCATTAATAATAAAATTTGCTGACTGGGTGATGAGGAACGCCCGGGTATTGTTCCTGATGGTGTTTTTTGTCAGAAGAACGGAATCTCCGATGGCTTTAATTATCGAAATTGCCTGCTCCTTTCCGGTAAAATCCCCGGTAAAGGTATTGTTGGTAACGGTAATCCCGTCAGCATATTCCAGATGAAACACCATCCCTGAATCATGGTAACCTGAGAACTGATTCTCTCTAATCTCTGTTTCACGGTTGTCCCCGACTCCCATGCAATCCCAGCCTCCTTCAAAAGTATTTTTTGCTACACGGGATTCGGACGACTGAATCAGCATCATTCCTATATTGGCATCGGTCACCTGATTGTTGGTAACCACCGTGTTCGTGCAGTTATAAATGCCTATTCCCAGTCCCGTATTCCTGATGACAGACCGGCTGATAGTCGTGTTTGAGCAGGACATCAGGACAACCATGGCCAATTCCTGTGTTTCAATACTCTGGTCACTGACTGATTCACGGTAGATTACCGGCAAACCGTCTGCGGTATTGGTCTCATCAAAGATGAGATTCGGGGTCATATTCGTTGCGGGTGCATAGTGATATCCATACGGGGTTATCCGGGAGAGGGTATTGTTCCTGATAACTGAGTCCTGAATATCACTGATTTCCATCCCACAAAATCCATACATCCAGTTACCAATTCCGTCCTGAACCATATTATCGGCTATGAGGACGTTATCCAGGTTATCAAAAACTGCACCTCTACCATTATTTTTAAAATCTGTGATGACATTACCGGTTATCACTCCTTGTGAGATCCCGTTGACCCTCAAATTAGCGTAGCCAGATTGCGCATTGGTAATCAGATTATCTGATACGGTTGCATGATGGAGGTGTCTTGCAAATGTATGTGTATCTTCCCAACCTCCGATATCAATTCCCCAGAAGGAGGAACCTTGTATGGTATTGTCAGTGATGGTTATCTGGTCCATTTCCGGATAGATAATCTTACCTCCTTGTTTATGTTGTGCCCTTACTGATATGCCACCGTGAGAAAACGTGTTATTATTGATCCAGATAAACCTGGCAGGATAGGAGAGGGTAGCATGCAGTATATCAATACCGGTACACAGGTACTCAGAATCTCTTCCGGTATTGATTGTGTTATCCTGCACAAAGAGACCGCTGGTATTGCAAACCCAAATCCCGGTTTTTCCGGTGGTATCGATCTGGCAGCCTGAGACGAAGATACCGTTATGATCATCGCTTGTAATAACAGGATCGAGGTAATTATCCGGATCCTGTGCAGTCAGATTCAGGTTGAGAAGTGCAGTCAGATTGCCGCCAATCCTTACGGCACTCCCCGAGACCGGAGTAAATGAGAGATTAGTAAGGATAATCCGGTCAGCAGTTGTCTGCACTGCATGCTCTTCTCCGGGTATTCCCACAAGAACTGTATGATTTTCTCCCGCGATGGTTATTGATTTATTGATAACCAGGGATTCAGGATAATATCCCTCGTAGACCAGAATCTGGTCTTCATATTCTGCATCATTAACCGCTGCCTGGATGGTTGTGTAGTCGCAGCCGGAAGAACAGACCGTCCGTACTGAATCAATAGAACTATCTTCCGGCATTGTTCCTTTTGATCCATCGTAGTCAGAAATCGAAGAAAGCCAGGAATGGTATGGCTCTTCGATTGGTATGCTGTTTTCACCGGCAGATGAGATCATTACTCCTACAAAACAGAGGAATGCGATAACCAGTATGATCCGAATAACACCATTGTACGCCATAATATTCTATTCTAATTATTTCAATAAGATTATATAAAGTAATGCATAAATTGAGTCTGGAGATAATCGTGATAAAAGAGATGTCTGATCATGTATATGAGTCTGCCATATGGTTTACGGTTGTTTATAGGGCGTTACGATAAACTAAGATAGATGTAACAAATATGGAACGATAAAGGTGAAGAGGGTCTGACCTGTTACGGCCATTTTTTGTATGGGTGCTAAATGGAAAGGGGCATGTAATGAAAGCAGGAGTTTAAAATGAAAAAATCCCCTCATTACAAAAATTCCCCAACAAACCAGTCAGGTTCAGATCCCCATACTCCTTGGTTCTGGCTTGTTGGAATCTCTTTTTGTTCCGGAGCTTTCTCTGATGTGACATCAATTCCTACAACCACCCCTGTTTCTTTCTTACGATAAGGGCCGGTGAAATATCCATTTTCAGGTAACCGGTCAGCGGGGAATAATTCAAAGGATTCCTCCACGTTATTGATCTGCTTAAGATATTTCAGGTTGTCCTGAATTTTCTGTATCTCTTTTTGATCATCTTCAGACAAGGCGATAGATTTTCCGTGGGATTCATATGCTGACTGTAACTCTAATACTTCTGCCTGGAGGTCAGCAAAAGTACTTGCTGCCTTGATGAATTCTATCATATCATTAGATGACGGTTCATTTTTACGGGTAAGGGTATCGATTTTCCTGGCAGTAAGTTCCATATCTTTTGCAATTACTGCCTGGTATATCAGGTATTTCTCTTCTCTGCTTACATCTCTGATTTTATAATCAACAAAATTCTCTGTGCTCTTGATTATCATATCAGGAATTGCAGCAGTACTTCCATAAACATAGGCTTTTCCCACAATGCCAAGAATCTCTGCAGCCTCACGAACCGTCTCGATCTCAGGAGACAAATCACTCTGTTCTGATGCAGTTGACACAATATCACCAACCGAGAAGGCAGCATCAGGACTTTCAGCTACGCTTGCAACACCTCCAATACAGGCAATGACTTTCACGGTATCTATCATTTTTTTACTGCTCTGCCAGTTAGTCTGGGATTCCTGTGCTTTTTTTGCCTGCGATGAGTAGAGGTCTATTAAATCTGATTGACGCTGTGCAATCTCATTCCAGGATAAAGCATCTTCTAAAACATCGCCCGTGTTCCTGCCAGGAAGGTTTAAAAAATACCTGGGCACCGGGATTTTAATTCCGATATATCGCGGGTCTTTGAAGTTATTCCAGACCTCTAGGAGTCTGTCCGGGAACTATACTCTCTGAAAAATTATGAAATATTGGAACTCAAACATATCCTAAATTTGAATTGCGGTTCAAAATGAACAGTCGAAAAAGGCAAATTGCCATTCTCGGACACCCTCCTAGTGGTCATTGATTCTTCTCCTATTGATTCATTTGGATCTTAAGACAGGGGATTTTTTTTTGAATTAATGAGCAGATCGGATTCCGTTACAGAGATCCAAAAAGAGTTTGTGAGCAGGGCTTTAAAAAAACCGCCTGAAAGAGAACAACATTACCGGTTCTGATTCTCAAAAATCCAGTCTGAAAGTTCCTTTCCTGAATGAATCGGGGAAAAGCACTGTTTCGGTCCACAGATATACAGAGCAGGGTCAGGGGGATATCCGGTTATTTCCGGGAGATAGTACGCCACATTTTCCATGACCGGAATTATGATACTTCCGGGGAGATACAGATGATATACCTCCTGCAGGAGCTTTTTTCCTTCCTCTTTGTCAGGAGAGAGTGCAAGGACTCGGTACCCGCACTCATGCTCCATTGTCGCAAGAAAGAATGAGAGCAGGGCACCGCTCCCCTGATTCATCTCCCCGGCTGCGAGGCTTATGAGTTTCTGATACGATTCCTGATACGGTTCATCCCCGGTCAGGAGAGAGAGCCGGGAAAAGAGGATCGCAGCCATGCCGTTTCCTGAGGGATACGCCGAATCTGAGAGATCCTTTTGTCTGAGCGGAAGATCTGAGTGGTCATTTCCGGTGATGAAAAACCCGCCGGTTTTTGGATCAGAAAACAGGTTTATTAGTTCAGGGATTAATTGGAATACCATATCAAGCCATTTCCTCTTTCCGTCAGCAGAAAAAAGAGAGAGGAGTGCGAGGCAGAGATGAATATAATCACTGCTGGTACCATACGATCCCGGCTGATCCCTGTACCGGTGGTGAAGCAGCCTGCCATCAGGCAGAAGATGATGCAAAAGGAGGCAGGCTGCTGCCTTTTTCGCAGTTTTGTAGTAATGATCATACCCGAGAGCCTGGTATCCCTGTATAAAGGCAGTGATCATGAGAGCGTTCTGGTCAACACAGATCTTCTCATCTGCTGCCGGCTTCTCCCGTTTGCTCCGGGCAGTATACAACATTTTTTTTACAGAAGAGAGCCATTCCTGCGGGATATTTTGTTTCTGCAGTTCTTTTTTCGGATCGCTCTCCGGGTGCAGTACGTTAGATCCCGGGGGTAATCCGTGACCGGTACAGTTCCCATCTTTTGTCACCCCGAAGAGAGAGCAGAAGATTGTACCGTCTTTTTCCCCGAGTATCTCCCGTATCTCCGTTTCGGTCCAGAGGTAGAATGCTCCCTCTCCGTCTGTGGTATCAGCGTCTATTGACGTATAAAATCCGCCGCAAGGGCTGGTCAGGTGTGCCGAGACAAAGTCAAGAATTCCGGTGGCAGTTTCCTGATAAAGGGGATCGCCGGAGATCTGATATGCCTGCAGATACGCAGTCACAAGAAGTGCCTGGTCGATAAGCATCTTCTCAAAATGGGGTACTTTCCATTCCCGGTCTGTTGCATACCGGTAAAATCCCCCGTCGAGGTGATCCCTGATACCGCGTAACGCCATCTCCTGTAATGACTTTTCGGCCATCAAAAGGGCGTTTTCATTCCGGTATTGGTAGGAGTAGCAGAGCAGGAAGAGGATCCGGGGAACTTCCGGGAACTTAGGACTTCTCGAAAAACCTCCGAACCGGGGGTCACATGATTTTGTGAGGTCCTGAAAGACCAGATGAACGGCTTCGTCTGAGAGGTTTCCCGGAATGAGGTTTGATATACTGCCTGCCGCCTCGATGATGGTGTTTCCTGCCGTTCCGATCTCGCTTCTCTTCTCTTTCCAGAGAATGGCAAGATGAGGGATAAGATCCATCATCCCCACCCCTGCAGGACCGCTTTTTTTAGGGATATAGGTTCCAGCAAAAAACGGTTTTTTGTCAGGGGAAAGAAAGATTGAGAGCGGCCAGCCTCCCGAGCCGGTCATCATCTGACAGGCGGCCATATACAGATGATCGATATCAGGCCGCTCTTCGCGGTCGACCTTTACCGGGATACAGAAGTCGTTGATAAGCGATGCCACCTCCAAATCCCGGAAACACTCTTTCTCCATCACGTGACACCAGTGGCAGGCGGTATAGCCAATCGAGAGAAAGACAAAACAGTCCCTATTTCGGGCGGCCTCAAATGCTTCTTCCCCCCACGGGTACCAGTCAACCGGGTTATCTGCATGCATAAGCAGGTACGGGCTTGCTGATCCAGAGAGCCTGTTTTTATGAGGGGATGTCATCGTAATTTAGTGTTCGTTTCAAAAAGGTATCATACCTGTCAGTTAAAAAATATTGTGAGAGAACTCAGGTATCAGGTAATGAGGAATCAGTTGATCTTTTGGTAACGATATACGCTGATGAACTGATACATCAGGAAGGTAGTGAATTACTCTTTTACCTCAATGGCTTTTGTCAGTATCTCACCAAATTCCAGTTTTTCATGTTTATCATTCTTATAAGAATGATAATCATAGAACATTCTCCACTGGGGATAATAGATTCCTTCTTCTTCTGGTGCATGGATCTCCCATTCCCAGATATATTTCTCCCCGATGGGCAGATCACACGTAACGTCACCTTTCCCGTAATTGAGTTTGACAAATTGTTCTGCATCTTCATTAAGGTTGCTTATGTAATACTCAAACGGATTGCGATCCCATGTATTATATCCATCGTTCCTGACCGTAATCTGAACTTCTCCGGATTCACCGGGTTTCATCTGGTCAGGGAGGGTATTTTCAAGGAAATCTGCATTGAGCGGATTGCGGATATAGGAACGGTACTCATAGACAGGAGAGAGAAGGCCACTCATCCTGTTGGAACCTTTTCCTACATACAGGGTATAGGTGATATATCCGTCAGGGATGATTGGAGGAATAAGGTAAAAGGTTGCATCATACACTGATTTAGGGGGGACTTCTCCGATAGCAACTGACAGATCGTAATTGAATATATGGGATCTGACATCCGGTTGGTCATCACATAACCAATGAATATATCCTAATTCATTTGAACCGCCTTTCAGTGCAACAGGTTTGGTTCCATCATTAATTATCTGAAGCATCAGGGGATACGGAACTCCTCCGACCATGTATGCAGGAGGTTTCCATCCATCTTTAAGATCGATGGTTACATCATATCCCTCCCGGTATATATCAGCCAGATCATCAGGATATTCCACCGGGACGAGTATGGGAAGAGCGATATGTACGTAATCTCCCAGGCCCGGAATCGGATGGGCTGTCTCAACGGCAAGCGGTGGTGTCTCATCTGCACTGACGGGATAACCGGAACCTGCAAGCAGTACGACGATGGTGATGAGAAGAATTCGATGGTGCATCCCTAATTTTTTGATGGAATATCGGATAAAGATATTTCACGAGGATAAACCGGATTTTTTTACGGGAAGGCAATATCTTTGGATGTATTTTAGGACCGGGAGTATTCTGATGTCACATAAGAGATATCATTTTCAGGCATTGCAATCAAGGAGAGATTCAAGGTAGGTGCATAGTGAAGCAATATCATCGAGTTGTGTTGCAAGAACCTCATACACCATGAGATCATTGATTGTTCCATATCGGTGTATTAGGATATTTCTCATGCCTTTCATGTTTCGCACCAGTTCTCCCATGGATTGTGAAATTATTTTCTCGGTAACAAGGTTATGAATAATATCATCATCGTTATGCGGAATTCCCAGATGGAGATCACGGTTAATGATAGCACAGATATCAAAAATGCTCGTGAGTTTTGTATTCGAATCGCTTATAGAGTCCGTCCTTGACAATTCCAAGCCTCATAAAATCCCCGGGATCACCGGAATCAGGGAGATTATCCCTGATAATATCGATAGACTCGTCGATTTCCCGCAATAAAAACCGTATCTTCTCTCTTCTCGTGATATGATACGTTGTCATTACAATGCCTTCTCTCCGATGTAATCCAGGTAATATGGTTTAAAGAATTCATATTCCCGGATTGTTTTGTATGCACAATCATACAGGGCATCTTCATCAGCCACATACAATACTTTTCCTTTGAGGACATTGATCTGAACATATAAGGGGAGGTTCTCAAAAATCTGAATGTCAAAGATACGAGGAACCCTTCCAAGGATGAATATCCTCATACGTTCTGCATCTATTACGGGCAGGTCAGTTGAGATAGCGATATCAATATCGGAATTCTGGTCATCAGTCGCATCAGCAACCGATCCATATACTATGATCCATTTGATGTGATGAAATCCGGGATTCTTCTCTATCTCCATGAGCAATGATGAGATTGCCGGGTTAATATTGTGAGAACTGAGATTCATGTTCGCATAACAACTATTGCAGTGGCATGGTATCTGGTTTTGCATTGTCTTTTTATCGTCAGGGGAGATGAGATGCAGGTCTATCTATTTGTTTTTGGATTCCGGGTATCGTTTTTTTAGGCAATCTGTATGTATATCAGAAAAGATATCGGATCACGTCTGGATCCTGATATAACCGGGATACGATTCAATGGGTAGTAACAGAACACTCGCTTTATCAGAAAGGGATGGCGTTTTAAACGATTATTTGGCTATGAATAGAAGGGTATATGTAATAGATAGGTAATAGACATAGTATGAAGAAAATTCCTATGCAATCCGCTACTGAATTGATAATAACCGATATCGAAGGATTTTATATCAGAACGGTAACTCCCTTCGGCACAAGTGCAAAAGTTGATTGTCCAAAGGAACATCTTGGAAAGAAGGTATATCTGGTTATTACTTCAGAATGAACGGGATCTCAGTTAATTAAAAACCCGGATCTCAATGCATGTACTGGCAATTTTTTATTTATCCGATGCAGGTATACAATGGTGATGATACGTTTTATCGTTCCGGATAATAAGATTCGGATAAAATGAAGACGAAGATAGATGGTACATATTCAGCCGGATGAAGGGATCATTTCATCTGGGTGAATACATACGGTTCTGCTGGAAATAAAAATGGAGGGCCAGATAAACAGGGATAGAAATATCGTCGGGTTGTGTTGTAAAAACCTCATTCTACAAAGAGATGGATGATAGCCGGGGAGTGTCAGATTGTTATCCTTCTCCTCTCAGTATCTCTTCGATAAACGATTCAGCCTCCTCTCCCCGCTGGAGGCGGTAGAGTATCTCATACTTGAGATCCTGTGCTTCCCGGTCAAACCGATCGATCGAAAGGGCGTAATCGGCAAGGTTTAATGCCTGATCCAACCGATTCAGCTCGAGGTAGGTGGATGCCTCGCTGATAGCCGCCAGTAGTTCCGGAGACCGGCTCTGTAACCGTATCGGAAGTGATATTCTGATAGTTCCTTTCTGAATAAGTACCGGAGCCGGTTCGGTCCGGGTTGATAGAATCGTATCCTGCTTTTGTTCTGGTTTCTCTTTCTCTTCGGTTTTCTCATCTGACTTCTTGGTCTCATCGGTATACGGTTCTGCACTATGAGAGGTATCTTTCTCTGGTATCCCTTCATCTTTGAGAGAGACCGGGGATGATTCCTGATCCGAGAGTCCCAGTTCGGCAAGGATCTTTTTGTACGAGACGAGACCTATCCGATACTGGTTCGATATCTTCTCGTATTCATCGAGAAGTGAATCTCTGGTGACGATAGAGAGCCATGGAATAAAGTCAGGGTTGAACCGCTCGTCAGCAAAAAAACTCCCCTGTTTAAAATACAGCCAGACCTGGAAGAATATCTGCTGGTACCGGGGGATCTGACTTCGGAGATGTTTCTCAACTATTGGGTTCCACCGTTCCACAAAAGCAAAACGCTGATTTTTTGCCTGCAGGAAGAGGTTTTTCCCAATATCAACAATCTTCCCGTCTGACTCTGTCCACCAGTTCCCGTTCTCACACCCGGATATCTTTCCCTGGTAGGCTTTAGTGTCGATAAGGATCGGTCCTTTTTCTGTTAACAGGATGCAGTCGATCTCATGGGAGCCGATGAGAACGTTGGTAAGCATGAATACCGGTTTATCTGATGGATCTGTTGAGAGGATTTTTGCAATCTCCCTGAGTTGTTCTTCTTCGTGGGCAAATCCTGACGGATTGGCCGAGTATACCGTAAGGTTCATGTCTCTTCCACGTTTATGGGGATCTTCGGGGTTCCGTTATAGGTGAATCGTACCGTGTCAGACTGGTTCCCGATTGCGAGCAGAACTGCCATAATCTCTGCGTAAAGGGGGTATTCTCCCAGACCGCTCAAATAAAGAAAACCTTTGGTCCGTGTCATCGCGGTAAAAAGGGCATTTCTCTCATTTATCTCCTGATCCTTTTGTGCAACCGCATCAATACCGAGAACAAATACAAAGTCGGCTTCGTTTCCCTTGGCCTGATTCATATGGGCGATGGTGACACAGTTCTTCTCCCAGAATATCCTGGGTTTTCTTTTTGTGAAATCCTCAACCGGGGGGATGTTCGTATCCGGGTTTCCCGGATAATAATAGTCAATCCCCTTCATGTTCAGGTAGAAGCCTATCCTCTCTCCTCTTTTCCTATCACAGAGGTATATGATAAGAATTCGTTTGTATGGGTTGATATGTTCCGTAAAGATAAGATGAGCTATCCGGTCTGCAAGGTTGCAGAGTTCCTGTGCCTCAAAGGTGCAGGGTTCAAAGGAGATGAGCGGGTAGGCGGTACAGGTTGTTATCGGGTTTTTTGAGTTCTCTTCCGGCCGGGTGAGGGTGATCTCTCTTCCGGGAAAAAACGATCCTTCTACGGTGTACCCGAGATTCTCCCACTCGGTCTTTGTGGTCGGACCGGCAATCATCCCGGCAGGGCAGAACAGTCCCATGCAGATGGCATGGGCTGCAAGAAGGATGGGGCCCGGTGTCCGGTAGCACTGCTTCATGATGATGTTTTTCGGGATGTTTTCCTCGTACCAGCCCAGGAGAAGGTCTTTATACGGTTTCTCCTCGCCAAAGAGTGCCTTTCCGGTCGGGATTGCGTGGCTGTTGATGTTCTGGTACTCGTCATACGCCCAGATGAGTCTGCGGTACTGCGGCCGGGTTTCGTCAGGAATTTTCAGAGCAGAATAAGCCATCCAGTAGATTGCCTGCCGGTTTTTATACTGGAGTTCAGGATTTTGAAATACCAGGTCCTGTCCTTCATCGATGAGAATGGCGTCAAAGGAAGGTCCTATAGGAGATTCCGAAAGGAACTGCCAGGCCAGGTCTGCGAGTCCTTCTCCATAGAGATATGTGGTATCTTTAATCCCTTTCGGCTTGTACCGGTTTTTTGTACAGATGGTCCGGTAGAGTCCGTCCCGCTGCCAGGATCCCCATGCATGGAGGATCTTTAATTTCTTCTCGTTCCACGGGATACCAAGCCCGGCCATGGTCCGTTTCAGGTTTTCATGGATCTCGTCGTACAGTGCCTGGGTAAAAAAGACGTATGCTATCTCCCATTCCGGGTGCTCCTTGTGCATAAAGGCAGCTTTCTGACATAAGAGCCGGGTCTTTCCTGATCCTGCGATTCCCCTGATACGCTGGGGTCCCGGTGGAATCCGGCTGCTCTGTTCATCTAAGAGCCAGATCTCTTTTTTGCTCAGTTCTTTGTTCCGGTTCTCAATAAGTTCAAGAAGTGAGGGGGTATCACCGGACAGGTTCATAAACTAATTCTTGGGTTCTGTAGTATTTTCCTGTTGTGTTTTGATTGTGAGGAGAGTATTTTTGTACGGTCGTTTTTGATGTAGGGGAGGATAGGAAATAGGTATGGATGAAGACGTGGATTTTTTGCATCGGGAATACACCCATAGGGAAGGAAAAAACCCCTTCGGGAATCGGTGAATCTCATTGATCAGGTCGTCACTGAGTTAAAGTATCACGGGTTTCTTTTTTCCGTTTACGATACAAAATAGTGCTGTTATCAGTTCTCCCGATGATGAGTATCAACCATTATATTTTATCTGTAGACATCCTAATGGAGTTAGGTATAAGTATTACCAATTATTACTTGTCTGCCTGACAGATCCAAGCCAGATGGAAAGGCAGGATAAAGCGGCAGGCGGTAGTATGGTTGAGAATCCCTGGTTGCCATGAGAATAAAATTTATCCTGTTCCCGTCTCCTAACGATAGGTTACCCTCAAACAGTACGGGATTGCACGTATGAATAACTGTGAATCCAGGATCGTCATAACGGAGAGGCGTGTTGACCGGGGATGAACCAGTCGGTTGGAGTACCATAATGGATGTCGGACAGATAGTACTGGCAGTGGATGGAGCGTAAATGAAACCCGAACCGATCCGCATTATCTACGTCGATGACGATCCCGCTCTGCTTGATATTGGAAAGATATTTCTTGAAAATACCGGCGAATTCGTCGTAACTACCGCAGAGAATGCCGGCGATGCGATTGCGATCCTTGCAGAACAGACTTTTGAGGCGATCATCTCTGATTACCAGATGCCAGGGATGGACGGGATCGCGTTTCTGACTCACCTCAGATCATCTGGTGATACCACTCCCTTCATCATCTTCACCGGGAAAGGGCGGGAGGAAGTCGTGATCCAGGCGCTGAACGAAGGTGCGGACTTCTATCTCCAGAAAGGAGGAGACCCGAAGTCCCAGTTCGCCGAGCTCTCGAATAAGATCCGGTATGCGGTCAGCAGGAGGCAGGGGGAGAAGAGACTAAAAGAGAGTGAAGAGCGGTATAAAAATGTGGTTGAGACCCAGTCCGAGTTCATCTGCCGGTTCCTGCCTGATGGTACCCATCTCTTTGTCAATGAGGCTTATTGCCGGAGATTTAATACAAATCCCGAAGAACTGATAGGCACCCGTTATAAACCGGTCATCCATAAGGATGATCGAAAGATGGTATCCCGCCTGTTTGCCTCACTCACCCCGGACAATCCTGTCGGCATCATTGAACAGCGGATCGTTCTTCCGGACAACGAGGTCGTCTGGGATCGCTGGATTACCCGGGCATTCTTTGATGACGATGGCACCGTCCGTGAATACCAGTCTGTTGGAAGGGATATCACGGAACTCAGGAAGCGTGAGCAGATGATTAAGGAGAGTGAGGAACGGTTTGTCAGGGTGATGAACCTTGTTCCGGATATGATCTCTATTCATGATTCTGAGATGACGATCCTCTACAGCAACTGGATGGGTTTTGGGGCAGTCCCGGAAGAGAAACGACAGGTGCAGACGAAATGCTACAGGACATACCGGAATGTAGAGGATGTCTGTCCGGATTGCCAGGCACACGAGGTCTTTAGTTCAAAGAAGCCGTTTGAGAAGGAGGTTTTCCTCCCTGACGGGAGGTGGTTTGATCTCCGGGTGATACCGGTTCTGGATGCCGATGGAAACGTCGAGTATTTCATGGAATGGGCCAGGGATATCACGGAAAGGAAGAGAACTGAATTA
>JAFGOM010000087.1 GCA_016926505.1 Methanospirillaceae archaeon | reverse complement strand
TTTTTATAAGGAAAAAGATTATTTCATTAAAGGGGAATTGGTTCTTTGTGTATATTGCAGAAGAGTGGGATGAAAGAGAATATTTTTGAGCAGTATGCAGAGGAATATGATGTCTGGTACGAGGAACACCGTTTTTTATACCAGAGCGAACTGGATCGGGTGAAAAGATTCCTTCCTTCTGATACATCCCGGATTATTGAGTTAGGGGTTGGATCCGGGAGATTCGCCGTTCCTCTTGCGATACCGTCAGGTATGGAACCATCGATTGCCCTGGGCCGGATGGCATATAAACGCGGGATTGCCATCGTCCGGGGACGGGTGGAATTTCTCCCTGTCAGGCAGAGTTCATGTCAGGCTGTCCTTCTGATGTTTGTTATCTGTTTTCTGGCTGATCCCATGGTGGCATTGCAGGAAATTCATCGGATTCTTGTCCCCGGGGGGTTTCTGGTCATCGGCTTTATCAGACGGGATGAGAAGAGTGGAATAAAAGAGAACAACAACAGGAAAAAAGGGAAATTTCTCGCACACGCCAGGTTTTATACGTGTCAGGAAGTGGCAATGCTTCTGGAAAGCAGTGGATTTCATCTCAAAGAGACCGACTCCCGTGATGAGATATGCATAATCCGGGCAGAGAAAAGATGAAACGTCTGATGGTTTCGTTTTATCGTGTCGATAACCCGGACTCTGTGTGTAGCATTTCTTCTGCCTGATCTGTGGTAATGGGAATCAGAAAAAGGCGGAATGGTAAGATACCTGTCTGCCCGGATACCGGGTGACGATACCCCTATAACGGTGAGTACCGGTTCCGGTTCACGTAATGCCGTCTGATTGTTTCCGTTCTTCCAGCTTCTTCTTATTTTTCTGCGATGACCACGAGACCATAGGGGTGGATGATAATCTGCTTTTTCCCAAAGGGAACCGGTGCCAGGATCTCTTCCAGTTCTTTTTGTGTGTAGGCAGCCCGGATCGAGGTCTCAAATCCCGCTTTTATCCCGGGAGACGGGCAGGATTTCTTCATAAAGTTCTGTATCTCCTCTGAAATGTCGCGCCTGAGGTCGGTTACCAGTGCCGTTCCCCCTGGTTTTAAAACCCGGTGTATCCCGGAGAATACCATCTGCGCATCTTCCCATTCGTGAAGGGATCCGTTTGAGAATACCAGATCAAAGGATTCGTCAGGAAACGGCATCAGAAGTGCATTTCCTTCCCTGTGTAATACTCTTCCGGAAAGCCCGTAATCGCTCGCATTCTTTTTGCCAAGCCTGATCATGGCAGGGCTGATCTCAAGGCAGGTAAGATGGGTTCCATCTGTTTTTTTCAGCCATTCCAGTCCGTAATACCCGGGACCTGAGCCGATCTCAAGGGCTTTTCCTTCTGCCTTTGTCATCTCTACAAGATCATCGACAGGAAGGTGACCATGGTCCAAAAGACCGCGTTGCATCAGATCATACTCCTGTACGGTTATCTCATCCTGGATTCCTTCTGTTGTTTCGGGAATTCTGT
This sequence comes from Methanospirillaceae archaeon, assembly GCA_016926505.1. Classification (GTDB taxonomy): domain Archaea; phylum Halobacteriota; class Methanomicrobia; order Methanomicrobiales; family Methanospirillaceae; genus JAFGOM01. The sequence goes on along the minus strand of JAFGOM010000087.1, from coordinate 34,287 downwards.
CACTAATCATTTCTAACTCCATTTTCTGGTCTTTTACGTCACAAACGGTTTTCCAACGGCTGTCAACCGCTTCTTCAAGCCGCAACAGGTGTCCGTCTCTCCATCTGATAAGAGGGACACTGATGGTATCTCTCTCTTTTCTGAATGCAGCGATTGACGTGATAAAAGAGATACCATCATGCACACCCGAGAACCGGGCACAGAGATTGGCAAAGAGATCCTGCTCCTCTGTTGAGAGGTTTGACAGACGGGATTGTAGAAACCCGTACATCTTCTCTTCAGTCTGTAAGATCCAGAGTTCTCCTTTCTCTGAAGGAATGACCTGTATCTTTCTCCGGTTTTTCGGATCCTGTTTCCGGTACACATATCCCTCCCGCTCCAGGTAATTGACGAGGTCAGTAGCAGAACTGGGTGTAATCTCAAGCATTCCTGCAATATCGCTCATGCAGATCCGGGAAAAATATGAGGTATACAGGATCTCAATGGCGCCCGGGCGTAACAGTGACTTTCTGCCCCGGTCTGTTCCAAAGAGCATACTTATCGCAGTTGAGACAAATCCCAGTGATAACCTGAGTCTGGTGGTTGGATCCATGTACCTCTAAGTTAAGGATATCCGTAATGTAATAAATATTACGGATATCCGGAATAAACAACAGAAGAAATAATGAGAATCTGATGCATCCATAAATGTGACATGACCCGGATATACGGATGCAGGGGATCCATGAATCCGGTGAGATGAATCGTTTATCTGAAAATGCCCGGTTTAAAAAATCCCAAAAGCAAACATCAGGTTCCTGTTATCCTGTTTCAGGCTCCATCCTCTCTCCTTTTGTCATAGGTCTGTACGGTACTATCCTTTGACAAGGTACAGGAGATAGAATTACGATATTATATAATAATTTAATGAATATAATTTATTTATACCAGTTTATTTACTATTTAATCTTAATTTATCGTGATGAAAAGACCTGACAAGGGAAGAAGGTGGAGTTTCCTGTTCCTGGTGTGTAGTAGTATCATACTATTTTTCATACCCGGAACACTTGCTATCGATGCAACTGTAATGGATGGTATAGAGGATCCGTTACCGGAAAATCAGGATGCTCTGATGATATATTGCGGTGCGGGTCTTAAGAAACCCATGCAGGATATCGGCGATACATTTACCAATATTACCGGTATTCCCGTCGTATTCAATTTCCAGGGATCCGGAGCACTTCTGACCCAGATGGAGATCACGCACAAGGGAGACATCTTTGTTCCCGGAGGAACTCCTGATTATAAGAAGGCACAGGAAAAAGATCTCGTGGGAGATCCGGAATATCTGGCATACCATGTTCCCATGGTTGCTGTTGTGAAGGGAAATCCGTTATCTCTCACAGATATTAAGGATTTCATACGTCCCGGCCTGGTCTGATATCAGGTATGGTGATAACCTGGTCAAAGGCGATGGGTGAATTCGGTGCCGTCCTCATGCTTGCCGGTGCAACCCGGATGCATACCGGGACGCTGCCGATAGCCCTCTACCTGAATATGGCAACCGGTGATCTCGATAACGCGATAACGGCATCCTGTATTCTTCTCGGAATCTCTGCAGTGACGATCGGTATCTTTGAACGTCTCTCTCCCGGAAGTGAGGTGAATCCTTGCTTTTGATTGATAACGTCTCATTGGAGATCGGAGATTTTCATATCAGGTCTCTCTCCTTTCATCTGAAAAAACCTGAATACTGGGTTATTATCGGGCCGTCAGGGGCAGGAAAGACCGTACTTCTTGAGATGATAGCCGGTATTTACGAACCGAGACAGGGGAGAATAATCCTGAATAAAAGGGATATTACTCATGATTCGCCAAAAGATCGGCACATTGCAATGATGTACCCGGATATCATGCTCTTTTCCCATATGAATGTTTTAGAGAATATCCTTTTCAGTCTTAAGATCAGGAAGAAAATGGAAGGGGATACCGGGAGAATTGTTTATGATCTTGTAACCATTCTTGGTATCGGTCATCTTATGGACAGGAATCCCGCAACTCTTTCCGGGGGCGAGGCACAACGGGTAGCACTGGCACGGGCATTGATCCAGAAGCCCTGTCTGCTGTTGCTGGATGAACCCCTCTCTGCTCTTGATTCCATGACCCGGGACCGGTTACGACAGGAGATTCGGAAAATACATACGCATCTGGGTATTCCTGTTATCCATATTACCCATCATTTCGAGGATGTCTATGCACTGGCAGATATGGTTGCCATCATGCAGGATGGTATGATAGTTCAGACAGGAACGCCTGAGGATGTCTTTGCACACCCCTGTACTCCGTATGTTGCAGAGATATGCGGGACCGATAATATCTTTAAGGGTGACGCATCTTTGGAGGGTTCAGGGTCTGTTCTGGACCTTGGGGGCCTCTCTATTAAAATCACCGCACCATATACCGGTCCGGTTGTTGCCGTACTGCGATCTGAGGATATTATCATCTCACAGGAACCATTTCATTCAAGTGCCCGGCACACGCTCCCGGGAACCGTTCTTTCCCTGACATCTGCCGGTCCTTTTATACGGGTTACTCTGGATGCCGGTATCAGGATGATTGCCATGGTTACCCGGATGAGTTGTGAAGAACTGGCATTATACCCGGGTTGCCCGGTGTATGCTACCTTTAAGGAATCTGCAGTGCATATCATCCCACGAGGGGAGACAGAAGATGGGGGAGAACATGGTAAGGGATTCTGGTATGGATACCTCCCTGCCCCGGGCAACGCATGATACACAGATACGATACACTCCAAACTCACGGAAAGTAATCATAACACGGAAGTAATTTTATGAACCTGACACGGAAACACAGAGAACAATGGAAAGATGCACCCATTATCTTTCATCCTATCGGGATAATTCACTCTGAACATACAGAACACGAAAATACTCCTATCCAGGGGATTTTTAATCCATCGGTAGGATTTATCGAATTGTTCGAGGAATTTGCACCCGGACTTGCCGATATAGAATCGTTCTCCCATATCTATGCGATTTATTATTTTCATCATGCAACCGGGAAAAACCTGGTGCAGAAACCCTTTCTTGACGGAGAAAAAGAGCGTGGGATATTTGCCATACGTCATTTCAACAGGCCGAATGCCATGGGAATTTCTATCATGGAATTGCTGGAGGTTTCTGGTACCATTCTTACGGTATCAGGTGTTGATGTGCTGGACGGGACCCCGCTTCTGGATATCAAACCGTATGTACGGCAGTTTGATCATCGCGAGGAAGTGAGAAGTGGATGGGTTGATAATCAGCACCTTCTTGATATCGGCGAATGGAACAGTACTCCCAAAGAACTTCGGCAAAGGGACCGGGCCAGAAAATGAAGGTATCGCGGTGGGGTCTGATTTTTCGGGCTCACTTTTTTTATCTCACACATCTCTCCCGTGGTAGCGGAAGAGCAGATCGGTTGCAGCCCTGATATCAGTTCCCTGCTGTTTTGCCTCACTGAGATAGGATGAGAAGATATCGTCAGTTATGAGACGCAGAACCGGTTTGCTCATGTCTGCATGGAGCATGAGATCAAACGCACGGGCTTCTGCTTCTGTCAGGTGCAGGGATGCATATTCCCCCTTATGGGGTGCATACACCGGGTTCTCATCCCGGTTTATCTCAAGAACCATCGTACCAAGCGGGGTATGCGGGATTGGTTCAGCAATGCTGATAAAGACATCCTCCAGTGCATTTCGCGAAAGAAAGTCTTTTGTCATGAGAAAGTCTTCTTCTGTCTCACCCGGGTATCCGCAAATCAGGCTGCCGGCAGCATGAACACCAGACTGGCGGCATCTCCCGATTGCTTCTTCTGCCTGCTCGATGATTATCCCTTTCCTGATACTATCAAGCATCTTCTGACTCCCGGATTCAATCCCGAAAAAGATCCAGCCAACCGTATGGTTACGGATTGCCTCAAGGACTTCATCAGTAATACAGTCTACCCTGATATCAGGACAGGATACATTTTTCGGGCCCATTATCCCTGATAATCCTTCCAGCAGTTCGAGGAAAGCACCGGTATCAAGCGTGTTGTCATGAGACTTGTATAAGGATCCGGTACCCCCGCTGATGGCTACTTTTTCCACTCCCTTCTCTTTAAAAGCCCGCACCTCGTTCAGGATCGGTTCAATATCACGGCTCCGGATCTTTCTGCCAAAAAAGAGGGGCACCTGGCAGAATCCACACCTGCCGAAACATCCCCGGTGAGTCTCGATATAGACATTTGCCCCCCTGATACTCTGGTTCCTGATGTCATCAGGGATCAGGGGAACGGGATGTTCTATCTCTGTCATCCGTACCCGTTCTGTAGACAAAAGAGACCCGTCTGAGCGGTACATGCAGTTGGGAGCCTGTGAGGGATCTTCAGTTTTTAACAGGACCGGTATTGCCGGCTCTCCTTCACCGATCACCACTGCATCAGGGTTGAGTTCGCCAAAGACAATATCAGGATATGCCGAGACCGGTCCCCCGATATAGCATCGTGTTCCCTTCGCCCTACAGGTTCTCACTGCCTCTTTTATAAGCGGGTTTAACAGATGCTGGGTTGAGTAAAGAGAGAGAAAGAGAAGATCACCATCAATCGCATGAAGGTCTCTCTCTATTGTTACATCATAGCCCAAGTCTCTGATGATACCTCCGATGAGCATTGCTCCATAGGTGTAGATACCTGGTGAACAGACCGTGACCTTCATGTATATCCCGTCAATGTAACCGGTCCCATGGATTCCGGTTTTTATAATACAGTGTATCGGGAAAATATAGTCGTTTCGTCTTGTCATTATCCGGTACCTGCTATTACTGATACCCGGCGATCGCAGGGATGTGATGATACCCGATCCGGCAGATTTGTTCTGTCCGGATACAACCCGGGTGGATGGAAAAGAGACAGCGGGTTTTTTGTGTAAAAGCCGGCTGGCGATACAGCGGCCGGATTCAATTGAATCAGGCGAAAAAAAGGAAAATTTAGCAGAGCAGATTTAACGGGTGCTTCTCGATTGCTATGTCGCCACCAAGCTCACGGTAGGTCTCGGCAAGGACAATATCGGTAAACGCCATCGCGGTTGCTGCTGCTTCACAGTTCTCAATAGGACCAAACATGATAAGGTCAGCTCCAAGCGTTGCTGCCATGATGTTACATCCGACATCAGGTGCTGACCATGCAGCCTGCCTGATACCGTCAAGGCCGCCAAAGTGGTGGTGAGCCATCTGTTCGAGAAGGACACCTGAATCGGTGTACCGGTCGATGAGACCTCCCTTTCTCCAGCGTTTCAGCCAGGTCCATGAGACGGTCATGTTGTGGTAGGCACCACCGGTCGGGAGCCCGTGAATTGCCTTACAGGCAAGGATCTCACGGAACGAACCGCCGGATCCAAGCCCGAGCGGAGTTGCTGCGGTATCAAGAATAGGTCTTGTTATACCACATTCCTCTGCAATTCCTATCATGGACTTTTCCTGTCCTGCAACGCCTCCCTCGGTGAGCACCTTCTCACGTCCACGGACGCTCGGGTCACCCGGGTTAAACGCAAGAACGATTGCAGAGTTGACATCACTCTTTTTGAGCGCTTCCATGTTCTCGGGTCCGATGGATCCGTTGATAGAGTTGTACACAGCACGATCGGCAATACCGATCTCAGTGACGTATTTACAGGCATGGGCAAGTGTTTCCGGAGCTGATGAGTCCATTAAGAATGGGAACTGGTCATCAATCTCGGTAAACCAGTTAAAGTAGTTCTCAAACGCCTCCGGGTATTCTGCAATTATCTGGCAGAAATACCAGTGCCCTGTCTCGTCATACAGTTCAAGACAACGATTCCAGAGTGCTTCTGCACGTGGTTTGTCAATCTCGCCTGTGTGCTCATTCAGTACAGTCTCGTGCTTGTTATAAAAGATTGATGCACCAAGAGCACGTGGGTACTCTCCCGGCTGTCCACCAATCTTATAGCCATTAAAGTCAAGAACGGTCTGTTCTTTCTCAAACCTAAACATCTGATAACACCTCGCTTATAAATCCCAATGTATTCCTTAGTAGAACTTCGGTAACTGGCATCATAATGCGGTAATGATCACGTAAACCATCAGACCTGCAACAATACCATAGAGGATACCGATGTCACGTCCGACTTTACGTCCGACACGCTGTGCAATCTCAGCATCAGCGAACTCGAGTTTTGTCTCAATTGCGTCCAGCTTAGCCTCAATCTCAAGGAACTGCGGGTTGGCAGTTGCTGCAAGAGCTTCTCCTGCTCCTCCTTCTTCCTTGATCTCGACAACCATCGGGCCTTCTGCAAACGCATCAGTATCTTTTCCGTTCAGTTCAGCAATTTTTGCAGAGATCGCACTGATATCTTCACTCTCCATGATGTTGACGATCTCAACCTGATCCTGGAATCGCGTGATGTTCTCTGCTGAAAGGTTCTCGATAAACGGAATAGCACCTTTTGTCCCGACGATACGACCGCCGTCAACCCCGTTTGCATGGAGTGCGATTAAGCTCTCACCACTTAAGTGACCCTTAACCTCGGTTCCAACGGTCAGAACGTACCTGATGTTCGGGTTTGAGATAACATTTGCAATGACCTTCTCAAGTCCAAGGTTCTCGGTCTTGCAGGAACCACAGATTGCAGCCCCTGCTGCACAGATACCTGCTTCATCAAGATGGGATCCCATGGTGACGACTGCGACAGAACTCTTCGGGTCTCCGGTGTGAAAATCACCCTGGACAATCGGCCATCCGGATGCCGGATCTTTCTTTTCTGCCATTTTATGCTCCTCCCAGGAAGAGAACCGGAACAACGAGGATCAGAGAGAATAACAGACCCACGATGAACCCAATCAGTCCTGAACCCATGATACCGGATTCCAGCTTGTTTGTTCGTGCGATAAGCTGTGCCTTGAACCTGATGTCATTCATCATAGCCATGATGGCGGTCATGCGGACCGGACCGGCCTGCTGCTGATTTGTATCATCATCTGCCATTGATTATTCACCCCTGTACCTTCATCAGAAGCAATCCGACGATGAGGAACGATATCATGAGTCCTATCATCAGGCCTTCAACTTTACCACCGTATACGCCGGCTGCGAACTTGTCACGGTACCCGATATCGGTCACCATCATCTGGATGGTCTTTAACCGTGCGGTGATGAGGGCAACCTCTGCTGACATCGGTCTGACCTCTCCACCCGCCTCTGCGGCTCCGGCACCTTCATCCTTGATCTCAACGATAAAAGGATCTCCTTCGAATGCCCCTGGATCACGGCCTTTCAGCTCGGCAATCTTGGCCGTGATAGCACCGGTATCTTCGCTCTCCATGATGTTGACGATCTCAACCTGTTCCTGGAAGCGTTTGATAGCAGCGTCATCAAGGTTCTCGATGAACGGAATGGCACCTTTGGTTCCGACGATACGTCCTCCGTCAACCCCGTTTGCATGGAGTGCGATTAAGCTCTCACCACTGAGGTGACCTTTGACTTCGGTACCGACCGTGAGCACGAACCTGATGTTCGGGTTGGAGATGACGTTTGCGATAACCTTCTCAAGTCCGAGGTTCTCGGTTTTGCAGGAACCACAGATTGCCGCTCCGGCAGAACAGATCCCCTCCTCATCAAGGTGGGAGCCCATCGTTACAACGGCAACAGGGCTGTTAGCATCACCGGTGTGAAAGTCACCCTGGACAATTGGCCAGCCACTGGCTGGTGCTTTTTTATCTGCCATAGTATTTCCACCTCTAATGCATCATTGCAAGCATGATCAGTCCTGCAACCGCAAGGCCTACCGCAAGACCATACCATATGGCAGTGATCCCACCGGCATAGACCAGTGATTTCTCCCTGTGGGGAAACGATGCAAGGAATGATCCCTCACCTGATAAGGATCCGACGATATCGTCTGTGATCTTCTCAAGAAGGTCTACCTGTTCGACAATGGGCCCGAGAGATTCTCCCTGAGCAGTGACAAACCCTAAGATGGGGTCACAGCCGAGTCCGAATTCTGGTAAGACCGGAATCCAGCTCATTACTGTTCACCTCCGACTTCACGGATTGGTTTTGCATCCAGCCATGCATAGGCATCACGCCGGGATAACCGGAAGTACTCCCTTAAGGTGTATACAAATCCGATGAGTGATACGACGAGAGAGACCGATGCGGCAACCAGGTCAAGGTATGCATAGGAGATGACCGCAACTGGAATCATTGAGAGGAACCCGCACTCCATGGTAAGCATGAGTGTGCGGTCCTGGCTCTCGTTCGGTCCGAGACACGCGTTAAACGGGTGTTGCAGGGCAATAGCACCGAGCATAAAGATGACTGCAAAGACGCAGCCTCCGATAAGCGTTCCGGTAGCATCGATGTTTGCAACAAGGATACCTGCGTTTTCAGCGCCACTAAGGCCGACAGCGGTTACAATTGCTCCGTTTGTTATCATGTTCTCGAACAGGAATGATCCACAAGCCATCGATGCAAGTCCGAGCATGGTAAGGGCTCCGACGATAGCAAGTTCGGTGAGCGAGATTATCATAACCGGAATGTTCATGTTGATGATCTCGTTTGCAATGTACCCGATGATAGCCCCGATGATTGCAGCGATTATCACGGCAACGATCGGTGTTGCGATACCAAATTTGGTGGCAACGATCATCGCGATTGCTCCCGTTCCAAAGGCAATCATACCGGCAGACGGAACTCCTGTCCCGAGACCGTAACTGCAGAGGTGCTTGATCGTGTCAGATCCCCACCAGAGTGCAGCAACTGCTGCAATTCCACCGAAGAATGCGAAATAACCGACACCAAGTATCTGGTTTAGATATGTCAGGTAGATACACACGACCGCGGTGACAAGACCACCGATAAGAAGTGTTTTGTGTGGGATTCCACCTGCTGAAGCTTCCATTTTTACCGTCATGCTATCCACCTCATAATGCTACCACCGTGAGTATGGCTACGAGTCCGCAGACCGCCGATGCGACGGCACAGCCGATGATAGCCCGTGGAACACGCTTGAATTTTGGATCGTGCGGTCCTTCGATTGTTCCCGTGATGTTATACGCAGAAAGCACTGCATTTACCAGGAAGAACCCGATGGCAAAGATACCGGCGAGCGAGACCGCGAGGGGTGCCACGGAACCGGCATCGATCCCGAGGAGTTTCTCTAATCCCGGCTGGTATACCAGCAGCAGTTCGAGGTAGACGAGTGTTCCGCCAAGAGCTGCCAGGAATCCTCCGACAACGCCACCAAAGTACGAGATGAATGGAAGTCCGTGACCCTCGGTACCTTGTGACTTAAACTCAGGGAATGTGAACCCGGTTATTGGATCCTTTGCGACCTTTCCCGAAGCTGAAGGAACTCCCATGGCAAAGACATAGGTCAGGTTCACCATGAGACAGGTGATTGCCATCATGAGACCGCCACCGATTCCGCCTCCAATAATCGTTATCCAGAAGTCGTGGGTGGTCTCCCATGCCCATGCACCGCCAAAGAGACCGGCAAGACCGGCACCTGCTGCGAGCATGGCCACACCGGTTGCGATACCGGGAGCCTGGCCCATGGCCGCAGGAGCTCCACCGACCGGGACGAAATGGACCCCGAATCCGATGAGTGCTCCTCCTACGATGATTCCGATGAGCGGAACGACAAGGGCGACACCCTGCAGACTGCCAAAGAGACCGGGGGGGATGAGGGACTGCTCAAGTGCGTAGGTAATGAGAATGGCAACGAGCAGGATGAAGATACCAACCGCTGTTCCTTTCCAGTTGATACCATCACCGCCACGTGCCTGTCCTCCGAGTGCGCTCATGATGATGCCTCCTCAGCTTTCTCGTATGGCCCGTAGGTGGTGCGTGACCACTTCTCGACCCAGAGATCGATGATGGCAAAGATAACAATAAGAACGAATCCGATGATTACGGCTCCCCATTGTCCGAGTTCGTGTTCAAAGAGGACGGTCCTCCAGAGCTCGAGGAATACAATCAGTCCAAAGCAGATACCTGATGCAGGTCCTGCAAACTTGGTTGTAAACCAGCCGTTATCCAATGAGGATCGCTGTCCGGCTTCAGCATATCTGACGATGTTTCCTGATGCTGAGATGGGAACTCCGGCACCGAAGTTCTGATTCTGGTACTGGCGTTCCTTTCCGTAAAACGGATTTCCTGTTGCAGATCCGGCTGCTCCCAGGGCGATGCCCCAGACTAGCCCCAGAAGGGGGAGTGCAAACGGATGATGCAGGAACTCTGCCATCAGATAACACATCGTAACGGTACAGAAGATAGCTACAAATGCGTGTGCCATGGTCACTGGAGTCAGTGATTTGACCACGTCAATGTAGACCGGCTGCTCAAACTTTGCAAGACTGGCTGTCCGTCCCAGGTATGCGGTGACACAGTAGACACCCTGGACAAAAACGGCAACAATCGAACCAAGAATGATTGCAAGAGCCGGGTTATGTAGAATCTGCAGAAAAGCGAAGGCAACTCCAGCCCCAAGGGCACACCACAGACCATATGCCGGTGGCTCACCTGATACTGCCTTGTTAAAGATACGATGAATGTATCCCATCTGAGGGGCGAGCTGAACCTGAGAGTTTGGGTCACCCTGTGATCCGATATCAGATTCAGTATCCTCGGCAGCACCAGCAACGGTGGCAAGAGCTCCTGCCAATGCAGTAATTCCAATGCCTAATACAATTGTTTCCATGTAAACCTTTCTCCTGCGCTTATTTTACTATCAGACACAAGAGTGCTCTTCTTCGTTACCACACACAATGAGTAGTAAAAACCCTTTGTGGTATTGTAAGGGTTGGTTATGAGAGCATTAAAGGTTTCGAAATGTGATGGCATATAAGGAAAATTCTCTTTTCTTTTGGAAAAAAACGAGATATGGGGTGTTTTAGTGCACATCGAATTGTAATAGGTAAAGTAAAATTGTTTTGCGCTCTTTTCCTTTCATAGATAAGTTCCGCGCCCGGTAATGAGGGGTGAATATTGTCTTTTGAGTTCATGGATGCTGCGGGTAACCTGCTGACTTTTTAACTGATTATGGGGGTTTAAACAGAAAACCGGGTTCATTTGCAAGGAATGGTTCGCATGTATGATCTCTGGTTCATCCCGGAAAAAAAGCCGTATATTGCGCGGTCAGGGATAAGGAGTACCATGAGATCAAAAAAAAAAAGATAGATAGTGAGATCCTGCTTACTTTACCGGCATCAGAAGAGTACGCTCTCCTTTTGAAAAAGATGAGAATCCCATTAAATACTGGTCTAACACTGTTTTTCTCTCTTCTTCTGTCATATTAATGATTATTCTGATCCGGTGGGGATAAGAAGATTTCACTCTTAAAGTGCAAAATTCCGGTACTATCGGGTTTCGTTATTTTCAAGGTGAAAACAAAAATTTGAGGTTTAAAAAAGGCTGACTGGTGGGTACAGGTTTTTTTACGTTATAGGTCAAATAACAACCTGAGCCGATCCTCTACCTGGAGTTCAATATCCCTGGGAAGTCGCCCCAATCGTCTCTGGATTACAGATGATGTGACCGTCATCATGCGATGCAGCAGGAGGGTGGAAGGAACCCGTAAACCAGTGCCGGCAAAACCAAAATGAGTAGCCTCCATTATGATGTCAGTCCTATCCGGATTCGTGGGAATACGGCTGGTGATAAAAGCCAAGATTATATGGTTGTGAGGGCCGATGGAGTCCGTGAGGCAGACTGCCGGGCGGACTTTTGTACTGGTAAGGTCATCAAACGGAAGGGGGCGAGGACAACATCATACTTCGTCATGGTATGGTTTCCCGTCAGTGAGTGTATATATATCCTCCTCTGGCTCTGAGAGCCATAAAAAAGCAGGATTTATCGAGGCAGCATGCATCCATTCATTCTCATCCGGTTCATCCTCTGGTGAGTACATAACAATAACCCGTACCCGCTGTGGACCTTTTATCGGGAGAGGACTGTCAAGGTTTAACTGATGAGATTCATCCACAGTTCCGGTGAGTTCGATTGCGTATGCGTGGGTTTCCATAACAATGTTCTCTGTTTAATGGTGTAGACACAGTATTCAAAAGCAAGGTTATTATACCATATTATACAACGGCCTCTCTTTTCAATCATTATCTGGTTTGTTTCAATCGTTCTTTTTCATCTGTTTTTTTTAAATGAAGTACAAGAATGAAAACGCGAAATTTCTTCCCGTCAGGAACGAAAGAATCCGAACCTACCATCATTCATCATGCAGAAATAGATTATATTCAGCCGATCTGGTTAATAATCGTTGAAAAGAGATTACCTGCTTTTACGAGAGATCATCAGAAGAAGTGACAGATGGAATCCTTATTTCTCATCCTGTCCGGTTGAATTAATTTAATTTAAGGCTGGAAATCAGGAATAAAGAATAAAAAAAGATGGATAGTGAGATCCGGCTTACTTTGCCGGCATGAGGAGTGTCCGCTCACCCTTGGCGACGAACTGACGGGTTGCACCCTTTGCAAACTCTCTCCTGGGCTCTGAGAAGTCAAAGGGCAGGGCAGGGTCTGCGAATGTGATCTTGATCAGCGGGGAGAGGGAACAGCCGTCACCACGGGAATAGTGTGCTGAACCGACGATAGCTGCGTATTCTCCCTGGTGTCCCACGTTCATTGCATAGTTGGGGTAGTTGGGGCCACGGAACTCACCGATACAGCCTTCGTCAGGCCTGACAGAGAGTGAGTTGGTTGAACCACACTGGTCCTGCAGGTCGTACCCGAAGAACCCGAGACGTGACCATCCTTCCTTGTGCATGAGCATGGAGAGGTACCATCCGTTCAGACCGGCGTTTGAGTTTCCGGTTGCAATGGCAGTTGAGAGACCTGATGCTGCGGCAATGACACCGGCACGCTGGGATCCGCCGAAGTGGTCTTCCATGAGTGTCGGGAACTGTTCGTACTGCTCCATGGCGTTTAAGGTGACCTCTCCGGCGATGTCGTTGACAACTTCCTGGGTTGGTTTTACCTTGTCCTTGGGGCTTGGGTTCTGCCAGTCGACACCGTACTTGTCCTTGATGTAGTCCATACCGTAGTAGGTGTACTCATCGAGGATGTTGTCAGTGTAGGCTGCGGTAGCGTACTGGGTAAACCCGACACCACCAGACATGTAGGATCCGAGCCAGATCTGGTCAAAGAGCATCGTTCCGGCACCGACAACCTCAAGGGATGCCTTTGCAGGATCGTTGGGGTGTGTCCTGTCGGTCTGGATCATATCGGCAAAGTGTCCGAACTGGATACCACCGGGCTCGTTGGGGCCACGGGCACGACGTGCAGGCAGGTGGCTTGCCATCTGGATAACACCGGCGTGCTTTGCTGCAAACGAGAGGTCAGCGACTGCTGCTTCTCCGGCACACATCCGGTATGCGGTGATGAATGACATACCGATCTGCATGGCAGACCAGCGGCTGGTGGTTCCTCCGTCACAGGTACGGGAGACGATGGTCGGGATGTGGATTGCCTGCCAGAGTGACTTGCCTACTGCGGCATTCAGTTCTGCTGCCTGCTTTGCCGGGAAGAGCTTGTTGACGTCAATCACAAACTGCTTCTCGAGCTGGTCTGCAAGGTCAGAGTCACCGGTAAAGACTTTCACGTAACAGTCATCAACCACACTCGGGTGGGTCTCGACCATGTGTTCCTGGACCACGGCTGCTCCGGGCATGGCGTGGTTGAGGATGTGTAAGTACTCGTTGATGGTCTCAGGGGTAATCTCCTTGCCCAGACGCTTCTGGAGCGTGTTGTGTGCAAGATCCATCGAGACAATGATCGTCCGGCGGATATCATCCCAGAACTGCTGCATTGCAGGGTTGTTGACAAAGTGCAGGTCGTCACCCTCAACAAACGTGCCGGTTGTTGAGACTTCGTAGGTCATCAGCTGGCGCTGACCCATGGGCAGACCACCAAGGTGGCAGCGGTACGGGTCATACATGGACATGCCACGATCTTTCTCGACCTTCTTGGATGCCTCGATGAACTCCTTTTTACGGGGTGACTGCTGCAGGTCGTTAAAGTTGTAAAATTCGGTCTTAACGTCTGAAACGTCACCGGCGAATTTTTCTTTTAAGGCTTTCAGGAAAAGTTTCTGTGCTCTCTCGATTTTTGCCATATTTTCTGCCTCCTTACTCGACCGGCATGAAGCCGTACTTGGTCCTCAGTGAGTGGATACGCTTGATATACTCTACGTACTCTTCATCAGAGCGGTAGGAAGTACCGACGAGTGAGTGGAACATGGTCGTGTTTGCCTTGAGCCATGCGGCATCCTGTGGCTTACCGACGTTGACCTTCTTGTCGAGCGGTTCACCGATCTGGTTCTTGACATAATTAACGACACCGCCCTCGAGCTTGCACCGCTGCAGCATATCAAACATCATTCCGTCTTCTGCAAGACGAAGTGAGTGACCGTGCACGGTTGCACCACGGATACCGGTCAGAGCCGGGTCAAAGAGGTTCGTGTTGATAAGTTCCTGGGAATATTTTTCAAGGTCACGCTCACGGCACTCAACAATCTGACGTCCTGAGAGCGTTCCGGGGTCAATACCACGGAAGCGGTATGCCTCGGTATAGGTCCGCTGGTATGGCTGACAGGGTGCGTTAAACATCGAGTCAGCGAACTGGATGTACCTGACACGGTCACCGGCTGCGGCTCCCGGGGTCGGGGTGACTATTTTCCTGATAGGACAGTCCGGCTCGCCCTGCTCTGCAAGTGGCGGGTGGGCAGTCGGGTATGCCTGTCCTGGGGCACGGTGGCCGAGGATGAGAACGATATCCTCATCGGTTACATCGCGCATTTTCTGTAGACTGATACTGGGATTCATCTGTTTACGCCGGTTCTCGGCAACAACTGATGAACCTGGTCCATACTGTGGCGTATATGCCATATTATTTTCTCCTGATTTAAGTGGTTTTGATAAAGGTCATAACCGCATGAATGACTTCTGCTAGTTTCTCCCGCGACGGTGTCTCCCCTCGGGTGACACCGCTTATAATCCGCATGACGGTACCTTTCGTATAGATTTTATCGGTTGGAGGCATGACAAAAGCGGTCTTTACCCCTTCCCGGGCAAAATCTTCGTAATCTATCGGTACCTGGCAGACGACAATTGCGGGAATCTCACAATCCCGTAAAATAGAGCGGACTTTTGCAACGACATGGGATCGTACGTTACCATGGTGAAGCACGGCAAGGCGGTGCCTTTCTATCTGTTCAATCTCCTTCCCGTTCATTCCGAAGTAGGCACCAAGTACATGCCCGGCTGCTTTTGGTGCATCGGGCGGCAGGCCCGATCCGGCGTTGAGCACCATCGTGCTCACGTTGTACTCGATACCCTGGGAACGAAGAGCCGAGGTGATATCACAGACCGGCTTTGTGACGTGTCTCCTGCCCGGGGACATGCCGACGATGATGACATCCGGATTTTTGCATTCAGAGATGGTCCCCCGCTGTGCAAGGGATCCTCCTTTGCCCATTCCGGCACTTTCGCGGCAGTCCACGACCTGGGTAACACGTCCAAGCGGCATTATTTATATCCCTGAATGATCGTTGGTCCGGTCTTTGCACTGGGATCGGTTATCCCTAAAATCCTGCTGTCTGCACCAGGACCGTATTTTGCGTGATCCACCTGGGTGGGACTTGAACGCATGAACCTGCCCTGCTGCACCTGGTACGGGAAGTTTACAAAGACCTCTTCGCACGCCCGCTCGATAAGCGGGATGATATCTTCCTTTTCTACCTCAAGTAAAAAAGTTCCGACCTGCACCCGTAACTCGATCTCCTCATCACCGACGGTGATGGATCTCCTGTCGGTATGAGGATTTTCAGTACCGCGTGCAGGTCCGTAGGGGACGGTTGCAGGAATACTCGGGCCATTCATGATGATCCGGCGTATTCCCTGTATTGCAACCAGTCGTACCAGTAGACTCTCTACGGTATCAGGTTTTAAGAGACGGTGTGAGACTATCCTGACTTGGGGATATGATGCATCAGTCATCTGGTTCTGCACCATGGTGCGGTTAAACTCCGGCTGCAACGTTCTGGATTGGTTTTGCAAACTCGTCGAACTGACCGAAGGTGTCCTGGTAGATCTTGGATGTGTCTTCCGGTGAGAACATCTGGGTACCGGCATCAAGGGCACAGGCTGCAACGATACAGGGCATACCTACACCTGCTGCGTGACGGGTAACGACGTGGTTTCCGTTAAAGACACCCGGTCCGCCGCCACCATAGATGGAGTGGCTGAAGAATGAGAATCCGACTGCTACACCCATGACACGACCATAGTCACAACCCGGCAGGCCGGTCTCGTGCTCAATTAAGTCGTTGTAGTACAGCAGGGTTGAAGATACTGCCTGGGCAAACCGGCCGGCACCACAGTTCACCATGGTTGCGGCAAGGGTTCCTGCAGCGTTGTATGCGTTCCAGAGCATTGGATCCTTTGTCTCGTAGAAAGTGTATCCGCTTGGTCCCTTCTTGCCTGGTACAATGACCTTGTCCTCGATGGCACGCTCAACAAGGCTCTGAACAACCGTACCGATGGTTCCGGTCTTACCGTTCTTTGAGACGAGATCGTAGACCAGGTTGTTTGCATTCAGTCCCTGGTAACCGAGCAGGAGCAGCTGGGCACGCTCGAACGGTCCGATTGCGGCACCCATCTCGAACTCTCCTGCCTGTTCATAAATAGAACACAGGGCAGCACCCTGCATGGCGTTCCGGTTCGTGATCATAACGGCGTGGTTTGCCTGGATGTTACGGAGTGCGTACCCAAGACCTTCGTTGTTCTGGGGGATTGACATGATACCTGCGACCGCTCCGCCGACCATGTCCATGGTCTGCGGGTAGCTGCCCCAGACTGCTGCCTTGACGGTTGACCCGTTGAACATGTCAACATCAAACTCGTCGATGATTGCATAGGTTGCTGCAGATGCAATGGCTGTTGTGGTTGCATCGTAGGTTGCCGCGGCTGCAAGACGGGATGAGGGCACGGTACAGAGAAGCAGTTTGCCTCCTGCAAGTGACTTGATCTCGGTGTCGTCGCCTTCCTGAACCTGAAGCATCTTAAAGATCTTCTCCTTGATAGCTCCTGCATGTCCGGAGATGTCAAGGTCGAGTTCACGGCCCTTGATGACCTGGTGTTTTCCGATAGCACCGGTTTTTAATCCTTTCTCGACGCCGCCAAGGTTGACTGCTGCAGTCCTCTTGGTCATGTCGATGGTCTTTAAGATACCCTTGTTTACACAGGGGCTGATCTTTTCTAAGGTAACGTTGCTCTTGAGCAGTTTTCCCTTATCATCGTATAGATCGATTGTGTCGGAATATTTTGCCATATGGTTCCTCTGTTTAGTCTTTTAAAACCTGTACGTTATTTTCTCTGAATACTGTTTTGTTTTTGGTCACTGATTGTCTCTGGTAGTCACTGTACATGTCCCTTTTTGGGACTGAAAAGATATCAGGCCTGTATTGATTTAAGGCTTCTTATTTGATTCTGTGGGAAGGTTTTTATATCCAAAGAGTTCTTATACGCTACCCTTATATGGATGTGAATAAACATAAAAAGACGTGTTACGAGATTGTACAAATGATCTGTTTCATTATGAGGTATTT
Organism: Methanospirillaceae archaeon; assembly: GCA_016926505.1. Taxonomy (GTDB): domain Archaea; phylum Halobacteriota; class Methanomicrobia; order Methanomicrobiales; family Methanospirillaceae; genus JAFGOM01. The sequence goes on along the minus strand of JAFGOM010000087.1, from coordinate 16,635 downwards.
GTGCGCATGGCTTCCCTGTCAGGGGATTTTTTCGATGAGAAGGTCTTGTTGATAGTGCCCTCCGGGTATGGCAGAAGAAAGGCACTGCCAATTCCTGTTGTGCAGGTATTGTCCTTGTTTTCTTTCATTTAGTAATTAAGTGTTATGATTTGGTAATCAATACTGCATGAATAATCGGTCATCACGATAACAAAATAAGCAAAAATTGCATGACATTTCAGTTTTAATTTATTCTTTGTGCATAAAAACGAGAAAAAAAATATTAATGATATATACAATTAACCAAAAATTGAATATAAAGCATTGTCCACAGACTGTCCACGATCCCCTGTTATCGGATAAAGGCAGCATGTCTCTGATTTTGCTTTGTTTCTCCCGGTTACCGGTATAATTCCGGAAACGAATTCTCTCTCTTCCTTTTCATAGATATCCGGTGCTGTCCGTGTATATTCCCGGTAATCTGTGGTTTTTTATGGTTTCTCTTTCCTCCGGGCACGATTTTCGTTCCCGTGGATCCCTGACTCATGCCTTTCCGGTCTCATTCCAGTATTCCTTAAGGAAATGAAGAGATAGTATCACGGTACAATCTATAGGTATGAACGGGTCACCATGGAAGGATACCCGGATCCTGATAACCGGGATCAGCGGGTTTGTGGGTCCGTACCTTGCAAAAGATCTCATCAATAAAGGAGCAGAGGTACATGGTCTCATCAGGAGGCGGGCAGATGGTTCAATCCCGGAGACCATCCTGAACAAATCAATTGAGAATGAGTTACACCTTGTGGAAGGCAATTTTGAGGATATTTCCGGGGTTGCCCAGGCAATCGACGAGGTAGAGCCTGAGTACATCTTTCACCTTGGTGCCCAGTCATTTGTCCCCCGGTCCTTTACGCACCCGGTTGAGACTACCCAGAGTAATGTTCTTGGAACCCAGAACCTTCTTGAAGCGATTAGGATAAAGGATCTTGATACCCGGCTTGTTTTTGCCGGATCATCAGAGGAGTATGGACTTGTTATCAGTTCGGAAAAGCAGTATGCAGAGGCAAAGGCACGATACGGCACTATCTTTCCCGAACCGGAGAAGATTCCTGAAGTTCCCATTAAAGAAACCAATCCCTTACGGCCGATGTCTCCTTATGCCGTGACCAAGGTCTGCGGGGAATACCTCTGCCGTAACTATCACTCCACGTACGGGTTTGACACGGTTGTATCCCGTGGATTTAATCACGAGGGAGCAGGCAGGGGCCGGATGTTTGTCACCTCTGTCGTGACCCGGCAGGTATCACAACTGGTGCATCATGAGACCGATGCTATCATTATCGGGAATGTGAACGCATTCCGTGACTGGTCGCATGTCCTGGATATCGTGAAGGGCTATGAACTGCTGGCAAGGGAGGGAGCTGCCGGTGATGTATATAACCAGGGCTCGATGCGGACGACCTCGGTCATCAGTTATATTCTCCTGTCTCTCGAGGGAGCAGGCTATACCATACAATCTCTCTCTACCCTGAAAAACGGGAAGGAATTCTCGCTGCCCCTTGTCAGTGATCCTGCTCCTGTCTTTGGAACTGCCTTTGAGAAGACCGCTCTTGATACTGCGATGCTTGATCGCGGGCTTTTATTTACTCTTGATGACAAGGGGATAGAGGTTAAGACCGACAAGGGGACGGTGCCGGTTCTCTTTGATCCTGACCGGTTCAGACCCTCAGAAGTTCCGATCCTCTTCTCTGATACCTCGAAAATACAGCGTCTCGGGTTTTCAGTCTCTCATTCGGTCAGGGATATCATCAAAAGCCAGCTGAATTACTACCTGGATCCCAAAAACCGGGTGAGATAGATGGAAGATTGCATGGCTTGTGTCACGAGGTTTTAATGTCTTTCTGGACTGATAAACATATTCTCCTTACCGGCGGGGCAGGATTCCTTGGTTCATCGATCGTCCGGGAACTGCGTGCACGGGGAGCCTTGCAGGAGAATATTACAATCCCCCGGAGCCATAACTGTGACCTTCGTCTCCTTTCTAACTGTGAGAAGGTCGTTTCAGATGTTGATATCGTCATTCATCTCGCAGCAAAGGTCGGAGGAATCGGGTACAATCTTTCTCATCCGGGAGAGCTCTTCTACGATAACTGTATCATGGGAATACAACTCATGGAAGCAGCACGGCTTGCAGGGGTAAAGAAGTTCGTTGCGGTCGGCACCGTCTGTGCGTACCCGAAGTTTACCCGTGTTCCGTTCTCTGAAGCGGATCTCTGGGATGGATATCCGGAAGAGACAAATGCTCCCTACGGCCTTGCAAAGAAGATGCTTCTCGTGCAGGCACAGGCATACCGGCGACAATATTGTTTCAACGCTATCTATCTCCTGCCGGTTAACCTGTACGGGCCGGGTGATAATTTTGATCCGGAAAGTTCGCATGTTATTCCTGCATTAATCAGGAAATTCGTCGAAGCCCGGGAGAGTAATGCTCCCACTGTGGAGGTATGGGGGACCGGGTCTGCATCACGGGAATTTTTGTACGTTGATGATGCCGCCCGGGGAATCGTTTTAGCGAGCGAGCGGTATGACGGCGATGAACCGGTCAATCTCGGGTCAGGGATGGAGATCTCTATCCGTGACCTTGTCACTTGTATTGCAGATATCACCGGGTTTTCCGGGGAGATTGTCTGGGATACGAGCAAGCCTGACGGGCAGCCGAGACGAAATCTCGATGTCTCACGGGCCCGGGACTGGTTCTCATTTGAGGCGCAGGTATCGTTTGAGGAGGGGCTGCGGGAGACGATTGCGTGGTATGAAGGGACAGTATTGTAAGGAAAAGAGTGTGTGACAATTTCAGGTATAAATGATGTTGCAACATAGAGAAATTGACCTGATTTGTGGGCCTGCTACCCAACAGGTGTTCGGAGTGTTAAAGGTCAGCCGTGAAATTACACCTCGGATACGCGATTTTTCTTTTAATACGATACAATATCCAGTACCTATACGAAATACAATTATTGAATATGCCATAAAAAGGTATTTTTATCCTTTGATTGTAAGGGAAAAGATTAAAAAAGGAAATATAAAGCATATTACTTTTCAGGATTATGCATTCGTTCAGCCATATTGTGGTTCCGATCCGATACTCATCTCATGTCATGATCTCATTGAATCTCTCTATTATAATAAGAAATCAGCCCTCTTACGTCTAAATATGGAGTCTCTGAAAAAAGCTGATTTTATTGTCACGGGGTCACAATTCTCCAAAGCAGAGATTGTGCGTTTTTTATCATATCCAGAAGAGAAGGTTTTTGTGGTCTATAATGGGGTAAATCATTCCCAGTATTATCCAAAACCTGATAAAGAAATTTTAAAAAGTCATAACCTCTCCTCCCGGACTAAAGTGATTCTCTATGTGGGTTCAGAAGAACCACGAAAAAATGTTAATACCATTCTTATCGCTTTTTCAAAGGTTAGGGAAAGGATGCCTGATTGTGCATTGATTAAGGTTGGAAATCCCCAATGGGCTGGTGGTCGCGAGGAGATGTGTAGGTTAATTGATACGTTACATCTTAAAGGATCAGTCATTTTTACGGGGTATGTACCTGAAGATTCTCTTCCGCTTTATTACAATGCTGCGGATCTCTTTGTTTTTCCATCTTCATATGAGGGTTTCGGTTTACCTGTTCTTGAGGCCATGGCCTGTGGATGCCCGGTGATTACCTCAAAAAACACATCAATTCCTGAGGTAGCCGGTGATGCAGCAGTTATGGTTCCACCCGAAGATATAGATATCCTGGCCCAGGCTATTGAACGGGTTCTCTCTGATGATGTATTTCGGACAGATATGATTCAGAGAGGGTTTGTCCAGAGTAAAAAATTCAGCTGGGAGAAAGCGGCAGAACAGATGGAAGATGTATATCGGAGAGTTGCAGCTGGCAGGATGTATTAATATATATAAACTAATATGTTATTGAAATCACTTGTTTGTGGTTCCAGTCATGATATTATTATTATCTGTAAAATAGTATATATTCCCCCAATTTTTTTAAATCAAGGAAGCATTTTCCTGCAACCATAAAAGGGGCAGAAAATCCATAATTAGATAGTATAAATATTACATAATTCCGGTAATAGTAATATTTTTCTCTTGTATTTGAGGTGACCCTGCATCCACCAGTTTCTATTTTATTGTGATACGCAACCGCTTTTGGTTGGAATAGTAACAAGCAACCCATATTTAGAATTCTTCTATTTAGATCAACATCTTCGTAGGCATAATTCCCTTTATACCTGTTCTCCCTGTATCCTTTGATCTTCAGCAACAGGTTTCGTTTGTATAATGTACAGGCATGTGCACTTTCAATCTTAACCACATCAGGAAGTTTTATTGTATAATTAAGATCTATCTCTCCAGTCATCTTATTTGTTATAAACGGTTTATTCGGATGGATTACCGGGACATTTTTTTCAATGAGTCTGGGACATACACCCCCAATTTTTTCTTTTTCAAATGAATTTGTTACGGCATCAAACAGGTTGGATAAACAGTTTTTGTCGAGGACGAGATCATCTTCAATAAAAAAGACATACTTACCTTTAGCGATTTTAATCCCTTTGTTTCTGCTTCGTGGAAGACCAAGATTCATTTCATTTTTATAATAAAATATTGCAGGATAAGAAAGTAGATATGGTTCGATAATTGAGGCAGTATCATCCTGAGAGCAGTCATCAATTATGAGTAATTCCCAGTCAGTAAAAGATTGTGTGATGACACTGTTAATCGCGTTTTTTATTATCGATGAGCGGTTATATGTTGGAAGTATTACGGATATTTGTGGCACATTATTGTTAACTTTGTATGATTTCATTCAATTTTTAATTCGTTCTTTCTTTTCATTTAAATTCAGAGATAAAATCTTCTGAGAGATTTGAGATCTATTTTTAGTGCACAAAGCATAAGGAAATACCACTGAATCGGGATTGATATTCTTACCTCCTCTGATAGCGGCGATGACCAGAATTTTTTCCATGTCCATAATCCAAGTTTTGTTGTTCCTTTACATGCCAGGAACCACTTTTCACTAACAATTACTGACATTACTGAATCTGCAAACACTTTTCTTGTTTTATTTGTCGATTTAAGTTTTAATAGCCAGGAATTGACAGCAAGCAGATATTCTTTCGATGGAAAAAAGTCAAGGTTACTCAGAGAGTAATGGATTTTTAGTTCGGATTTTTCCGGATTAATCTTAAAAATATCTTCTATCTGGCATTTGCGGACCATATTGGCATACGATTGCTGGTCAGAAAATGAGTGCTGACTGATCGCATCAGGATGGATGCGACGGTGAACCAACACTCTGCCAATATTTTCAAAAGAGTGGTTATGAGAGATCCGTACCCAAAACTCATAATCCTGGGATTTTTTGAAATCTGCATTATAGGAAAGATGTTCGTTATCCAGTATCTCCTTTCGGATTACGGCAGAAGGATGCGCAATTTGGCAATTAAATAAATGATTGCATTTTATCTCTTCATCACCAATCGGAAATTTCTGGATTGAATTCCAATGGATCCCGAGAAGTTTTACCCAGCAGCCGCATACCGAAACACGGGAATTTTTTTCCATGAATGAGACCTGAACCTGTAACCGTTCCGGAAGACTGATGTCATCGGCATCCATTCTTGCAATATATTCTCCTTTTGCCAGTCCAAGACCTCTGTTAAGTGATCGAGTCAGTCCCATGTTGGTCTCATTTAATACGATTTTCATCCGTGGATCGGTATAAGTGTGCAGGATTTCAGAAGTCCTGTCAGTTGAGGCATCATCGATGATAAGAAATTCAAAGTCGGTAAATGTCTGGTTTAGTATGCTTCTGACGGCTTCATCGAGATACCGCTCCCCATTATAAACCGACATTAATACCGTGACTTTTGGATTACCCGGCATGTTCTTGTCTCCTGGCTTCAGCCCATATTTCTTCCCAGGCAAATTCAGTATACACGATAGTAAGACCGGAAGTCTCCAGCTCCCTGTTAAATAAGTCAGGAGTGTATTCAATACAATGTGTTTCGTCAAGAAGAGTGTATAATCCTAGTTCCTCCCGATAATAAACGCTCCAATGTCGGTCTTTTCGTGGCACCCGCAGGAGATACCGGGCTTTTGGAAAGTGAGCAGCCAGGCTGCGCAAAAAACCGGTTCTGTTCTGTATATGTTCAAGTACATTGGACATGATAAGAACGTCATATTCTCCTTCTGGTATATTATCCAGGGCATCTCCACAGATATATCTGATATTATCGTGTTTGTGCATTCTATTGGCTGTATCAATTGCAGTTTTTGAGATATCAATTGCGGTAACGATACCGCCTGCTTTTTGAGCAACCGAGTATGCAAGTGCACCATTGCCACACCCGATATCAAGCACTCTGTCACCCAAATGAATCCTGTCTGTAAAAAAAGAGTGGTACTGCATAATTCTGTGTTTAGGATGAATGCCACCCGGCTCATTCCTAATAGCCGTGGTATTTAATGCAGTATGGAGCAGGTCCTGCAATTGGCAGATAATCCGTATAGCTCTTTGCGTATTTCCAAATTGGGTAAGGTGAGACAGGTAGTATCTAAATACACAGATAATCATCTTTTCCGGAACGAGGTAAAAGATCGATCGATAGAATGATTGAATGATTGGGTGTATCACAATTCAAGTATCTCCTTAAATATCTTCTCATGTGATGAAATAAAGTCCTTGAGGTCAAATTTTGTTACTGCCAGTCTTCGGGCATTTTGTGAGTACCAATCCAATTTCTGTGCTACTTGCAGCACAGCATTGCAGAGAAGTTCTGGATCAGGGGGATCGATACTATCCCAGTCTCCTTTTGCAGGAATGCCAATCCCGGCATCATCTGCTACAAGTTCTGGAAGCCCCCCGCTTTTTGAGTATATAATAGGCAGACCGCAACTCATTGCCTCGATGACAAGACCCGGGCATGGATCTCTCCATTTCGTATGGAGAAGAATATCTGCCCGGCTATAGAGATCCGGTGCATCTTTTTGAGAATATTTACCCGTAAATTCAACGTTTTTTGTAATGCCAAGATGTTGAATTACCTGTTGGACTTCCTTCATACAGGAATCCTTTCTTTTCCCGTCCCAGGCCACCGTTCCGGTAACAATAAGCCTAACATCAGGAATCTCTTGTTTAATCTTTGCAATCGTATAAAGTGCTGTTTCAAGCCGGTATTTCCTGTACTGGTTTCCTCCTAGCAGGAGTGTTAGTGGGCGTGAAATGTCCGGATTTTTGCTTGGAGTAAAAAAACCGGTGTCAACACAATTATAAATGATACTCTGTGGTCCTTCAAAAACACCGAGGAATTCATCTGCACTGCTTTTGCAGAACAAGCTCTGGTAAATGACATAATCAGCCTTGTGGATTCGTTTTTTATAATCTTTATTAATTTTATTCCATTTCTGTGGTTCGCTGGCAGGATATGATACCCCGTTCTGGTTCCAGACTATTTTCACACCCCTTTTTTTTGCTTTTTGTATCAGAATATCTGTGTAAGGAGGTTGTGAGCTACTAACCAGATAAAGAATGTTACACTTTTCTTGTGATACAGGAAAATGTTCATATAGCCGTTGGAGTTTGACAGCTCCACCAAATATATGCCCTCCTGAATCCGGAATATCTCTGCCGAAATACAACACGGGTTCGTACCGAACAGACTTTGAGCCAACTTTATGGTATCGGAGAAGGCAGGAGAGGTATTCTGTTTTTGTGGTGACCAGAACTCTGCTCATAATATCTGAATATACGTTCATAAATCCACCATTTCAGTCAGGGACATCTTCTTTTTGTAAAATAAGTACCATCATATGACCTGTTATTGGTATTAGAAAAAGATTGAGGATATATTGGATCATCTGCATTATGCGGCAATTTCCCGGTGAATCGTAGATATATTGAAGAAACGGCCTTAAGGCTTTTATTTCATCTTTCAGCCCTTTTATGCCATCATATGGTATTTTCTTAAGTACCTTAAAACCTCTTTTTTCATATGCAAGGATCACCTCCTCTGCATTCAGTGCGAACTGGTAGAACATCGTTATACCATGTGATTCGTCCCATGGAAGATATAATCCACTCTTTGCTTTAATTCTCCGCAATGGCGACATATAGGGAAAACTGAGAAAGAGATATCCTCCCGGTTTTAGTACCCGTTTCATCTCATCGGCAATTTCATCGTATCCTGTGAAAAAATGTTCAATTACTCCAATTGACCAGTACCCATCAAATATGGAGGAATGGAATGGAAGGTACCTGACATCTGCAGGCAGGATGTTGAGATTTGGGAGAAAAAGGTATGCTCTTTTCACCGTTAATTCTGCATAGTCCACGCCAATAGCGTCATAACCGTTTTTCTGAAGGGAAAATACGTTTTTACCGGTTCCAGACCCTCCTTCCAGGATTTTTCCACTGGGAAGGAACTTTTTGGTATTGCGTGTGATAAAGTAATCGCTCTCGCCAGAGATGAAATCTTCCCTTACTTTGTTCCTGTTCCAGTGCTCATCCCAGAATTCCGGAGAGGCCTGTTTTTTGATGAAAACAAGGCGTTTGTGGTAGGAATCGTAAAATTTCATGTGATGAATAGTTATGATACCAGTTCCTGGATAATGTTCTCCAGTTTTTTCGCGGATATTTCTGGGGATGTTTTTAAAAGTGCTTTCCGGTAACCTTCATAACCCATCCGTGTACTCAAATCCGGGTTGCTATACAGGAGATCCATCTGTGCGGCCAGTGTTGACGCAATTGGTTCCTTAGAAATAATGCCATCTATGCCATCGCGGACATTGTTACTGATGCCTTCCAATTCATTTACAATCACTGGTTTTTTCATTGCCCACGCTTCGTAGACCGGCCGTGGAAAGTGAGGTGTCTTGCCGATAAATACCAAAATATCGGATGCAGCAATGAATGGGGCCGGGTTCTTTACGATTCCCGTGAATAGTACCTTTTGTCGTATCTCTTCTGATACTGTATTTGAGATCTGCCGGTGGTACTCGTTACCATTGTCAGGAGATAAAGGCGGGCCCACAATAATGGCGTATGTATCTTCTTTACTTTTTTTGAGGGCTTCGATGATCTCAATTGTACCTTTCCTTGGATTAACTCCTCCCAGGCTTACAAGTACCTTTGCATCTTCCGGAATCCCCAAACTGCTTCTGATCTTAGATTTGTCATACAGGTCCCGGTTAAATCTGGTAAAGTCTACTGGATTATATACGATCCTGATTTTTTCCTGGTCTTTTGGGAACCGTGAAGCTTCGACCGGACTGATACAAACAATCCTGTCACTCATCATTTTCATTGCAAGGGCAACCAGGCAGGGTATGTTGCTTGCTTCCCTGATATGCCACACAATTTTTTTCCCGGTAATCTTTGCTGCACATGCCGTTGAGATCAGAACCGCAGAATTTAAATGAATGACTCTTTCTTTGCACTTAAGCAATGCATTGATCTGTTGAATAATACTAAAGGGAAGCAGAAGGCAATCCTTGCACAATAAAAAAAATCCGGATAGTGTGTTGGTTCTTGTCCACCGAATCAGTATTTTACCCAGGTAAGGACAGGAATATGGCCAGGGGATTGTAGCGATTTCCATCTCTGTAAAGAATTTCCGCATCTCTGTGCTATTGCAGGCAATTGTGCATTGAAGAGCGCCTCTCTTTGCAATCCCTGCAACCTGCAGTGAGAGACTGACCGGGGCACCTCCAATAATAGTCCCGTGATGAATAAAAAGAACTGGTTGTTTTTTCATGCTTAATTAGTCAAATCAGTGGTATCTGCAGGTTAAACTGCTCATTCATTCCACACATCTGCACCATCATAGCAATTCCGTAAAAATGGAGCCAGGTTCCATGAATGTCAGGCTCGGGTTTTGCATCCGCAATCCGGGCCCCGTATAGATGATCAATAGATCTCTTCTCGAAAAATGAAAAACCGCTTTTTGTATCCCACCAGTGCTTTTTGTACGTGTCAAACCGATCTAGGCAGTAAGAAACGATATGATCGTGCCGGTAGTCGGTATGTTTTGAACACTCGTACAGGATCACGATATTATCAAGATTATTACATCCGTCTCCCGCGAGATCGCATGCGAGAGAGAGATCAATCAGTGAACAGGAATTTTCGGGCTTTCTATCCGCCCACTGATAAGCGAGAAGCATCTTCATGCATCCATTAATTTTTTGCGTATCAGGCATTGTTTCGTGGTGATATCCCCAGGATCCATCATTGTTTTCATATTTCCTGACAATGGAAAATGCATGATTTATCAGTTCGGTTGCAGATGACCTGTCACAACCACTCACCCTCTCCTTGTTCATAATCAGGAATTGTACCAGCCCTGAAAACTGGCTTCCAGCCCCCCAGGGTCTGGTCCAGTCTAGTTGATGGATATATTGCTCAATATCATCCTTATTTGAGGAGATTTTTTGGTACTGCTTTTTTGGAGCAGATCCTAGACAATGTAACCCAGAATAGGCACTCCGGGTTACTGCCTGGATAATGGTGGAAGTTCGTGGGAGGGTAGTGGCATAAAAAGGATTTATGAATGAACGTATCTGGAAGATCCGGTACCGGTTTATGAGATATTGATCGTATATCGAACCATCGGTGTGTTCAAACCTAAGGATATGTGCTGATAAAAAACCCTTGTCTTCTTCAGATATTCTATTGAGGATGTACAGTATCCTGGCGGCACAAACACTGTTGAATACGCCCCAGTCTTCTTTATTATTAAAATCCCCTGTGAGCGTGTAATGAAAAAACCCCCTGTCAGACATACCTCTGATTGATTCAAGAAAAACCGGTATGGTCTGGACAACTTCACGGATCCATGAGACCGCTTCATCATGATCCATCGCAGCACCCCGGTTTTGTAAGCAGATAATCACCCAGTACCAGGGCATCAAGGCCTGTATCAAAGAAACATCTGATGGCTTCCCGGGGATTACAGATTATCGGTTCGCCTTTAATGTTAAAAGACGTATTGAGAAGAACATATTCACCAGTGATATCTCCGAATTTTTTAATGAGATCGTAATATTTTGGATTTGACTCCCGCTTTACCATTTGTGGACGTGCGGTATTGTCGACATGGACAACAGCAGGAATCCGTTCTTTTATTCCTTCTTTTACCGTAAATGATGTCACCATGAACGATTCCTCGCGTGCATCAAGCAGATAGGTATCAGATACTTCATGGATCATTGAAGGTGTAAAGGGACGAAATGCTTCTCGGTACTTAACACAGGCATTAATGATGTCTTTATTTTCCGCTTTCAGCGGACTCATAAGAATTGAGCGGTTCCCAAGAGCACGGGGTCCTGATTCCATTCTTCCCTGAAACCATGCAATGATTTTATTATCAGCAAGCATCCCGGCAGTTATATCGGTAATGTCTTCATGGTAAGTATATCTCAGTTTCCTTTCATCTATAATTCTCCTGATATCCTCATTGTCATACGAGGGTCCGAGATACATGGATGTGAGTTTTTCTGATGGTTTTTCAGAATTATGACTGAAATATCCATACAGGGCAGCACCAGCAGCAAGACCTGCATCTCCCGGGTTTGGATAAACCCAGTGTATGTCCACATTACCTGAATACCAGACTTTCTGGTTAAATTTTACATTAAGGAAAAATCCGCCTGCACAACAGAGATTCCGCGTTTGTATCTTCTTCAGCCAGGGATAAATGAGTTTTCCTGCCTGTTCTTCGACTACCCGCTGTACTTCCGCTGCAAAATGTTCCCTACCCAGTTCTTCTACTTTTTTTTGTAAAGGTGTAGCATCAGTCAGATGATAATGATTGCATCCATGATCGGGAAAACGTCCAGGCTCACCAAAATTATGCCTGACCATTACATTTCCATCCTGAAATTCAGGATAATAACCATGCAGGGCACCGGCTCTTGGAGTACCATATGGTGCAAGCCCCATTGTCTTCCATTCGTCACTTCCATGTCGCCATCCCAATGCCTCAGTAGCTGCAGCATAAAACCATGCAAGAGATGATGTGCTATCGAGGGTACTGAGCAGTGTGAGGTGGTTTCTCTCTCCGCACCACAGGGAGGTTGAACACCCGTCACCTATACCATCCATAACAACCACGAGTGTTTTTTGATTAAACAGCCCTGATGTATAGTATGCACTTGAGGCATGAGCCAGGTGATGGTGAACAGGAATTAATTTGCATTCCTTCGTGACCGGAAATGTCTCGTAATAAACGGGAAGTTCGATCTTTTCTTCAATTGTTGAGATGTACGAATTGATACTATTTCGGAGCCGTCTCTTTAATCCCCTCTTCTCGATACCAGGTATGGTGCCTCCAGGAAAAAATGTCCTGACTGTCTCAGATATTGATGCGGTTGGCACTACAACAGCATCGAGATCACGGGATGTGATACCGGCTGATTTAAGGCAGTATCGTATTGCATTCTCAGGGAATGAGCCGTCATTCTTTTTCCTTGTCAGCCTTTCCTCGGCAACATCAGCAACAATTTGTCCGTTTATTACAAGACTTGCAGCAGCATCGTGTCCATGACGAATTCCTAGAACTACTCTCACAAGAACCTTCCTTTTTTATTGGTAACAGCAATTTTCCGGTGGTGCCGGAGGAGACGGACAACGGAATCAGGCAACCGTGATAACCGGTGCAGGGTCGTTTTTTTTTCACATACTTTGACATACCCCTTAATGAACGTGCTGTCACGTAACTGTTCGTGTGATTGTGCCAGTCCCTGTGGTATCGGGATTTGTGGATTGTGCCAGAGTCCCCTGAGAAATGGAACAAATTTCCTGTTGAATACTTCAGGCGTTGCAGTTTTCAGGTATTGGTTCTGCATATTCTGACCAATTTTTTGACGCAATTCTGCGGATGAGGCAAGCACTTTGAGGGATCGGTACCACATACCCGCACTTCCGCCGAAAAAACCGGTGACACCGGGTTCTATGGCACAACAGGAAGAGGGGTAGAGATCTGCAACAACAGGGATTCCCAGTTGAGCGAATGGGTATAATCTTCCGATATTACTTGTTCCTTTATATCTGACAAGATTATCTGTTTCATGTTCATTGAAAAGGGCTGGATAACTGGTAATCGATCTTTTCATTTTTTGCACGTCCCTGATTGGAATAAGGTTGGGTACGACACCGATATCAACTTCTGACAAACTCTTCCGGAAGATGTCCCGTGACCATTGAATCTCTTTAAAATCAACGTTTCCTGAAGGGAATAACTCAATATCAACAGTTCCAAACTCTTTAATGTTATAATATGCCCGGAATTCTACTTTAAAGTCCAATGCCAGCGCTTCAATGGCATTACTAAGGTACGGGTACATTGTATGCAAGTGAATCTTATTTCCATGAGTTCCAATAATTATTTCATCTTTGTCGTGGTGTTGTTTTATCGTACAGGGGTTTATCGGGTGAAAGTCGTACCTGAATATATCGTAGTAGTAATCTGAAAACCAGTTTTCTTCTTCAAGACCCTGAACGACGGCAAAATCTCCCTTTAATATCTCTCCTTCCGCTTTTCTTGGGTCTACTACTCCGATTTTGCTATGTGGTGCCTGCTCACGAATCTTCTCGAGGTATTTTTCACAGTCGCTGTACATCAACAGGATAACATCATATCTCCAGAAATCATCCCGGTTTACCTCGAATTGAACATTTTCACACGCATTAAGGCCCTGTAACATCTCAATATAAAAATTAATCTGATCCTGTTGTGCTTCGGTAAAAAATAAAATTCTCAGGTTATTGAAAGGATTATTCATCTATTATCAGTCTCATTTTCATTCATGTCGTTTATTGCTTTTGTGTATGTTATGTTATTCCGGAGAGAAGAACACGCATTATACAACCGTTTTAAACGGTAGGCAGTGTTGAACGATATCGGTGGCAGGGATTTCCGTATTAGTATGATTGCAAGCCCCTTGTGGAACCCGGGTATTTCGAGTACTTCAATTGCATCACCAAACTGCTTTTTCCAGAGTGCCAAGGCTTCCTGTTCACGCGAGCGGTTGGAATCATCGAGCATAACTGCCGAGTTTTCCCGTAAGAGGTGAGAGATGAGGAATAATGGAGCATCTCTTGAAAAAATTCTGCCATAAGGTCCGTCAATGAGAACGAGATCAACTGGGCCGTCTCCTTGTATTGCATCGAGAAACCGATCAGAGTAGGTGACAAAAGGGCAATAATCTACCCAGGATACCCTGATGGGGGCATACACGAACCTGACATCTTCAGGATATCTCAATTCCTTTTTTGTTATATTAATAAAAGTCTCGACATTGTCAACTGATACAAATGAACATTTTTCCCTGGTATGGATGATGTCACTAATAAGAATTGTTGATAATCCACAACCAAATTCAAGGATATGTTCCGGTTGATAATCCTGCAGAAAATGTTTGAGAAAGGAGAGGGTCTCTCCTGATAATGTGCTCCCTGTGATCCTGGCAGAGTAGTATTCTCCAATATCATCCTGAAGTTCTTCTTTTATGATATTGGTTAATCGCAAAATATCTTCCATGTTTAGGTTTTTTCGATTCATATTCACCATTGGAAATGTGAGTAATATTGGATAAGGATTACTTGGGTAGGTTGGAATGTTTGGTTTTATAACGTTTATTTTTCTCTTTTGTGTAGATTGAAGGTGGGATTGATTTTAGAAGCAGTCCATTCAGTTCAATTCCCTGGTGTTCAACAGAAAATTGATTTTCCATGAGTATCCTGGCATTTTTACCAATCTTTTCCCTGAGTGATTTATCTCTTATTATTTCATTGATTTTACAGGCCCAGTAAACAGGATTGGCATTATTCATGAATAACACATGTTCATTATCGTGAATTAGGGCCGGCGACCAGAATCCCTTGGTATGGGAAATGAGAACGCATTTACCACAGGCCATCGATTGCTGGCAAACACTCTGCCCTGATGGCTGATATGTTTCATGCAAGGGAAGAATTAATGCGATCGATCTCTGGATATAGTGCCTGATAGCTTCGTCTGAAAGATATTCCTTTTTCCAGTCTGACCTGATAAGCCGAACGTTTTGGGGTACTTGGGAGGGATTTAGTCTCTGTGTGAGAAACAGATATGAAATATCCGGTGTTAATGCGGCGATATCAACCAATAACTGATAATTTCTTTGTTGGTCATTTCCCAAAAAAAGAATTGTATCGCTCTGTTCATCACCTGTTTCTGAAGGTCTCCAGAATCTGGTATCTACGGCAAAGGGGAGATAAGCATATCGGTTTTCGTATTCAGGATAGAGGTTCCGGGCAATGTCAATCTCTCCTTGTCCAAGGAAAATGGCCATCACTGAAGAATCAAGGAGGTTTTTATACCTATTTTTTGCATAGTAACCGGCAAGGAACAGACGTATGGATCTGGTACATTCCTCTTTAAGTAATTTAACCCTGCTCAGCATTCCCATAACAAAAAAAAGCATGGGTGTTGAAATTACCTGCCTTTTCCGGTAATAATGTAACCCAAAAGCGATATATTCGTTTCCGGCAATAAGAACATCGTAATTATTCAATATTTGTAATTTTTCAGGAGCAAGCAAGTGGCTGCATGACGACAAACCGGTATGGTATGATATAAACTGATTTATGTGTAGTAAGATTCGTTCCCGTGCCGAGATGATGTCAGGTGAAAAATCACTCAATTCATAGATATCAACATCATGACCGTTAGCACGCAGTTCTGTCAGACCAAAGAGGAATTCATGGGGTTTTGATATGCCAAGTTCGATCTCCCGGAGCCGGGATTTCCGTCCCTCGGTAAAGATATAGGCAATTTTCATTTTCAGTTTCGGTTTTCCCATTTTTCCCTGTGAACAAATATCGTATTAATGAACGTATCAGCAAAGACCATGTACCCGTTCTCATTCATGATATCAAAAATATCATTCACATTATGTGTATTATCCTGGATATATGGATGGGAAATTGACTCAACACAGAATATCTCCGGGGCATATGCATCAAAATTGAAGGATTTTAAGATATCTAGATCCTGCCCTTCAACATCAAGGGAAAAAATGTTGGGTGTCTGGTTACAAAAACGTGATATTACCTCATTAATCCCGATAATCGGAACATTTATCTCCCTAATTACCGTGATATCAGAGTTACTAGTGATTGAATCTACGGTATCTTTATCGAATGTACTAAGGAATGGATTGGAAAGCACATAAAAATTTTTTTCTCCTCCATTTTCTGCTCCAATCCCTCCATGGAAAACCCTATCTCGGGGCCGGTGTTTCTTAATTAATTGAATAAAATACGGATTTGGCTCTGCTAACACACCAGAACATCCATTTTTATAAAAAAGATAGGTATTATTAAGCACTTTCGGATCAGCTGCTCCAATATCAATATAGGATGGTTGTTGTATCCCCATCCGATGTATTGTCCTGCTAATGATAAGGTCTTCACCGGATTGGGAATACGAAAAAGCACCCGCATCCAGATAATGTAGGATTTTATATAGTTTAAATGCCTGATCTTTTAAATTAGCCAAAAAAGAACCTCCATGAAATTCAATTGAAAAATATTACTACAATTTAATTTT
>JAFGOM010000086.1 GCA_016926505.1 Methanospirillaceae archaeon | reverse complement strand
GATATTAGAGCAGGCACCGGATTTGGTTATCCGTGAATTGGCTGACAGACCGTCAACAGAAGAGCAGATCAGTCTGGATGCCGACGCCCGTATCATACAACTCAGGCAGGAACTGCAGGCCAAAGAAGAGTATCTCCAGACTGCGAACGAAGAACTGGAAACCTCCAATGAAGAGCTGAAATCCTCCAATGAAGAGATGCAGTCGGTGAACGAGGAACTGCAATCCACCAACGAGGAACTGGAGACTTCAAAAGAGGAACTGCAATCAGTCAACGAGGAACTGGCTACGGTGAATGCTGAGCTGCAGACCAAGGTGGCCGACCTCTCGCGGGCCAACAACGACATGAACAACCTGCTGGCCGGCACCGGCATCGCCACCATCTTCGTGGACTTTCAGCTGCGCATCCTGCGGTTTACCCCTGCAGCCACGAAGATCATCAACCTGATAATAAGCGACATCGGCAGGCCGGTGAGTCATATTGTTTCCAACCTGCCCGGCTACGACACTCTGACAGCGGATATTTTGGCAGTGCTCAATACCCTGATTCCCAGGGAGGCTGAGGTACAGACCGCCGAGGGCCTGTGGTACATTATGCGTATCCTGCCCTACCGCACCATGGACAACGTCATCGAGGGAGCGGTGCTCACCTTTGTGGAGATTACGAACGCGGTGCAGACACGGGAATTGCTGCACAAAGCCAATGACCAACTCCGCATGGCGGTGGTAGTGCGCGATGCGCACGATGCCATTACCTTGCAGGATCTGGACGGCCGCATCATCGCCTGGAATCCTGGCGCAGTGCGGATGTATGGCTGGAGTGAGGCCGAGGCACTGAGGATGAACGTGCGCGACCGGATTCCGGAATCCCTGCGCAAGGACGCGCTGGCCAAGCTTATCGAGCTGGGTCAGGCGAAAACTTTGGAGCCGTATAACACACAGCGCATCACCAAACAAGGCGCGGTCGTGCAGGTTTCTATCATTTCCACCGCTTTGCTGGATGTGACCGGAAAAATCTATGCGATTGCTACCACGGAACGGGTGGAAGAAAAGGGAAAAAATGACCCCTAACGATGACAACAAGCCTTTCGAGATAATCAGCCATGCAGCCGAACGAAAAGTGGCACTGAGAAACCAGGCCGAAGAGCAGGCCCTGGCCATGGAACAGGTCACCCTGTCACCGCAAACCCCTGAAGAGATCCAGCGGGTGCTCCACGAACTGCGGGTGCACCAAATCGAGCTGGAGATGCAGAACGAAGAGTTGCGCACAGCCCAGGCACGTATTGAAGCCGGGCGGGTACGCTATTTCGATCTCTATGACCTGGCCCCGGTGGGCTACTGCACCGTCTCCGAGCAGGGGCTTTTCCTGGAGGCAAACCTCACTGCCGCCACCCTGCTTAACATGGCTCGAAGCGATTTAGTAAAGCAGCCTATCTCCCGCTTCATCCTCGAAGAGGACCAGGACATTTACTACCTGCACCGGAGACAGCTCTTTTTAACAGGCGAGCCCCAGGAATGCGAGCTGCGGCTGGCCAAACCGGACGGCACACTCATCTGGTCACATCTGACAGCAACCGTGGCCCAGACTGAAGATGGTGTGCCGGTCTGCCGCGTAGTGCTGAGCGACATCACCGAGCGCAAACGGGCTGAGGAGGCACTGCGTTTATTCAGGGATTTGGTGGAACATTCCTCCGACGCTATAGGCATGTCAACGCCAGAAGGGAGACACTATTTTCAAAA
The DNA here is from genome assembly GCA_016926505.1 of Methanospirillaceae archaeon. Taxonomy (GTDB): domain Archaea; phylum Halobacteriota; class Methanomicrobia; order Methanomicrobiales; family Methanospirillaceae; genus JAFGOM01. The sequence goes on along the minus strand of JAFGOM010000086.1, from coordinate 4,323 downwards.
TGAAGCATTCAATCGCTTATTCGGCAATATTGGAGAGTATCCACCTGATAGGATGTATGTCGACAAAGCGATCGGAAAACACGTATTCGAAACTATCCAGGGCGGAGGTAGTTGGCAGGGCGAAGTCAACATGTTCAAAGCAGACCGAACAAACCTGGACATTTTCCTGAGAGCCTTCGCCATCAAAGACCAGGAAGGCCGGGTCATCGGACTCGTCGGCTTGCATACCGACATCACCGAACACAAACGGATGGAAGAGGCGCTGAAAGCGAGCGAAATGCGCTTTAAGAAGATCTTGCAAAACGTGGATTCAGTAGCGGTCCAAGGGTACGCCCTGGATGGCACGGTTCGCTACTGGAACCACGCCTCTGAGACCTTCTATGGCTACAGCGCAAAAGAGGCTCTCGGCCGGAATATGCTGGATCTCATCATTCCTCCTGACAGGGGTAACGGTGTGAAGGCGGATATCCGCCACATGGTCGAGACCGGTGAGTCGATCCCGGCCGGTGAACTGGAACTGATTCGCAAGGACGGCTCGTATATTTCGGTCTATTCGTCTCACGCCCTCGTGGAGGTGCAGGGGCAGGAGCCCGAACTGTTCTGCATTGATGTCGATATTACCGACCGGAAAGCAACAGAACAAGCCCTCCATATCACAAACAGAAAGCTCCAGCTCCTCTCCAACATCACCCGCCATGATATCCAGAACAAGATAATGGCACTCCAGGGATACCTCGATCTAGCCATCGATGAAACCCACGATCCTACACTCTCCGGGTATCTCAATAAGGCAGAGATGGCTGCCAATGCCATCCAGAAACAGATTGAGTTTACGAAGGTGTATGAGGAACTCGGTGTTCATACACCCGCCTGGCAACAGGTACCAGATATCATAAGGGCGATCGATGATTCCTCCATCCCTATCAGGCATGACTGCAATGATATCTCAATCTTTGCCGACCCGATGTTTGAGAAAGTACTTTCCAACCTCTATGATAACACGATCCGGCATGCAGATGGGGCAGAGACCGTCACAATTGGTTGTGAGAAACAGGATGGCAATCTTTTAATCATCTGGGAAGATAACGGAACCGGTGTCCCTGATGATCAGAAAGAGCTGATCTTTGAGAAGGGCGTCGGGAAGAATACCGGCCTCGGACTCTTCCTCGTCCGCGAGATCCTCTCAATCACCGGGATCTCCATCAGGGAGACGGGTGAGCAGGGGAAAGGAGCGAGGTTTGAGATTACGGTACCGGAAGGGAAATGGCGGATGTCCGGATGATTAATAAGCCTGTTCACCGGGTAGGAGTATTTCGTTGAAACGCATTGAAGAGACGATAAAACCAGCCATACTAATTGTGGATGATAAACAGGTCAATATCCAGGCCCTGTCCAGCCTGCTCAAAGACAACTACCGCCTCCTGGTTGCTACCAATGGGCCGAAGGCCCGGGATATTGCGACCGGAAATAATCCTCCTGATTTTATCCTGCTTGCTATCCAGATGCCAGAGATGGACGGGGTATGAAGTCTGCAGAAGGTTGAAAGAAGACGACCGGACCTGCACCATCCCGATAAGAATGGAACCTGCAAAGGATACCGCAGACGATGAAGAGAAAGGACTCTCTCTCTTGGAGCAGCCGATTATATCATAAAACCGTATCATCCTCAGATCATAAGAGCACGGATAAAGACCCAGACAGACCGGATACTGGCAATTGAACAGATACGACAGACTCATGAACGGCTTTCGCATGCTGCGGATGCAGCTCAGTTCAGAACATGGGATAGGGATCTGGTTACCCGTCACCTGGTCTGGGATGACTGGATGTTTCGTCTGTATGGCATCCATAAAAACAAGTTTTCCGGTGCATACGAGGACTGGAAACAGATGGTGCATCCTGATGACCGGGAACGCCTGGCAATTGAAGAAGAGAGAGCCATTCATGGGGAAACACCATCAGATATAGAATTTCGAATTATCTGCCCGGACGGAGAGATCAGATACGTAAAAGAGAATGCAATAGTAATCAGAGACAAACGCCATTCCCCGATCCGGATGACCGGTATTAATTATGATATTACTACCCGGATAGAGCATGAACAGGAGATCGTCAGGTATGCCCGGCAACTTGAGACGCAAACCCTTTCGCTTGAAGAACTGGCAGACGAACTCACGACGATCAACCAGGAACTTGATGCACAGGTACGGCAACGGACCGAAGAGATCTCACATATGCTGGTTGTCAAATCGGATCTCATCACGCAGATCGGTCATGACCTGAATACCCCCTTAACCCCTCTGATAGCTCTCCTTCCTCTTATCGATAAAAAAAGTGTCAGATCCCGAACTCCACGAACTGCTTAAAATTCTCATCATAAATGCCAGAAGAATGAAACAGATTGTTACCAATATTCTGACAGTTGCTTCTTTTGAAGTACGTAAACCAGAAGACCTGCACGGAGAATGTGAAGTTGCACAGGTTGCAGACCAGGTTATCAGAGGAGAGCAATCTTACATCAGTAAGAACAACCTTACCATCAGAAATCTCCTTGATCCCAACTTGGTCATCATGATGAATGAGGCACATTGTGATCGGATCCTTTCTAACCAGGTAAGCAATGCAATAAAATACTCAAATCCTTCCGGAACAGTCAAAATCTCAGCTGAATATACAGATGATTCGGTTCTTCTTGATGTGCATGACGATGGACAGGGCATCGGACCTGAACACCTTCCCCGCATATTTGAAGAATTTTATAAGGCGGACTCATCCCGTCATGACCGTGACTCAACCGGACTCGGACTTGCCCTGGTGAAACGGATAGTTCAATCCTATGGAGGGAGAATTACCGCAGAGAGTGCAGGAGCAGGAGAAGGGACTACCATACGGGTGATTCTGCCAGTCAGGACAATGATTCATCATGCGGGATAGTAAACGTCTTTCATACCGGTCTGCCCGGGGAATAGAAAATACCTCAATAACCCAATCCTTTTCGTATGTCACCCTGATTTGATCCCACTGTGATCATAGGATGTAAGAGCCCTAAAATAAAGCCTTATTTACCCCTTAATATTGATAATTCCTGATAATTGAGGGAGGATATGAAGATGTTGCACGAATAAAATTCGTCGATTCTATAAGGCAAATGTATCATTTAAATAATTGAGATAACACTGTGAATTTGCCTTGTTGGTATAATGAAAAACATTTATGCAACACCCTCATATCATAGTTTTAAAAATTCTTCCAGACTCAGTCCGGCTTCTTTGAGAATTGCGAGCAGGGTGCCTTTTGGCATATCGACACCCGGGTGGTTAGGTATTACGGTTCTTCTCCTATAATTGGGTTGTACCAGATCTCATGACTCCCCTTTGCCTGCCGGTCGAAAATAAATCCTGCGGCCTTCAGATGCTGGATCACATCCCGGGAGGTGAGTGTCGGGACTTTGGTCATCTCATCAGACCATCACGCTTACTGGGATCTTGACATTTTTTATCAGTCCGGTTGATGGTACCATATTCCCGGGAAGAGGATCTCCATGCTCAACATATGATTCGAGAAGTTTTTTTGCCACATCCTGTGCAATCTCCATGGTCTCTGCAATGGTTCTACCTTGAGCAACGAGTCCCTGGATGCTGTCGCTTGTTGCCAGATAGCCACCTTCGGAGAGTTTCTGGATATTAATCGAAATAATATATTCGGACATGAGATCTCCTATGCTTCACTGCTGTAATTTTCACTGATGATAATAATAAGTTTGTGCGTGGGATCCAAAAATCAGCATTGTATAAAAATGTCGAACTTGTCGTGCAACGGACTTTATATCCATGCGATAAGGGATGCGAGGCTCATTGAAGGGCTATCACGGCAGAGGACAAAAAACATCTTATATGGAGCTGTTTTCTGGAAGAACACCTACATGAGGCTTTTCCGTGTCCGGGAAATTCTTGGTATGACCGGTATCACCATCCACAAAACCAGTAGCCCGGCAAGGAGGCACGGTTTGAGATGACCGTGCCAAAAGAGGCATTCCGTATAAAGAAGAGATAAAACCGGGATTTTTCCTATCGGCTTTGTGAGACTATTGCACAACTGGTTTTCTTTCGTACAAATAAAACCAATTCACACGGTGATTTTCCCTATACACGCTAAAAATTAGCCTTATTGTATCAACACAATGTATTCATGCACCAGCCTCTTTTATCAGGGCTTTGAATAAGGCAGAACAGGTATGAGTGTATCTATTCTCTACAAAAACAAGAGAAGAGGAACATTCACAATATGACCGGGCAGATATTTCCAGCGGTGATACCAGGGTAG
>JAFGOM010000085.1 GCA_016926505.1 Methanospirillaceae archaeon | reverse complement strand
TACTGCGGGATAGATGGTAGTGGTAGAAACACTTCCTGTAGTGGGGAAGTGTACCTCCTGCATCCACTTCTTCCTCTTTTTTTTCTCATCGATATGGATACTGCCACAACACAATCTCTCTCCTGAATCCCGGATATCGGGTAATCGTATCAATGGATCCTGGTAACCAGCACCCCGGTACAGAACAACCATATCAAAACAGGAATGGTCCGTGAGTTGTACTGCTCTTAATCAGGAGTGATACCGGAATTCCGGGATAAAAGAGGAAAAAAAGGAAAAAAAATAAAAGATTTTAGAACTCAAAACCGGCTTTACTCTTGGTAGCCTGGAATTCCGGGTTCCCGGTCAGGTACTCAACAATAACCTTTGCAAACTGCTCTGAGGTTTCCGGTCCCCGTGCGGTCACAATCTTATCTTTATAGACGATATCCTTGTCAACGATAATCGCATCATCTATCATCATCTCCCTGACCGTAGGTCCTTTCAGCACGGTTGCTTCCCGTTTAACCAGGATTCGTGCTTTTGCGAGAACGATAGGTGCAACTCCGATAGCTCCGATAACCTTCTCCTTGCTTTTAAACGTTCGCACCAGTTCATGAAGATGCCGGTTACCAATAAGATGCATCTCAGTCCCTTTGCCGCTGATGATGACAATACCATCGTATTCTTCGATTCCCTTGAGAAGAACCTTTTCAAACGTTGTCGTAACCCGGACCTGTTTTCCAAACATCCCGAGAACCATTCCGGCATGCGAGGAAACCAGTTCCCAGGGTACATTGTTCTGCTCAAAGACTTTCGTTATCGTATTCAGTTCATCATCCCTGAACTTATCAGGAGGAATGGCAACGAGCAGTTTCATTATTCTTATGTGTGTGAATAACTTGGTAATTAATCCTGTGATATAGCCCTGCAGGTGAAAGACTCAAGTCTCCATACATCCCTTAGTGATCCTCATGACAAACCTCAATGTTGTCGTTCTCGGTCCCCCCGGTTTCTCAAAAGATATCGGGAAGATCGGAACCAACACCGATATCGCGTTTTATAACCACAAAAAAGGAGAGACAACACTCACCCTTATCGAACCGTCCCGATATCCTGAAAAGTTCTCATCACTCTTCTTTGCAGTATCACTCGGGGATGTAGCCGTGCTGGTCATAGAAGAGATAACTGCAGTTCTTGGCGAGTGTATTCTCATGCTTGACTGTGCAGGTATAGACCAGGGATACCTGATTCTGAGAAATTACCTTGACAAAGAACAGATTGCACCCCTGATAAAGGGGACCGTTCTTGAAGGGTACGAAATCGTTTCTGATGATACGAACCTGCTTCGGGAACGTCTCTTACACGAGGCAGAAGAAAGGAAGTCGCCGGAGGAAGGGAAGGGGATCATCCCTGTTGATCATCATTTTAATGTAAAAGGGATTGGAACCGTCATACTCGGTTCGGTTATTGCAGGGACAATTCACAAGCATGATCAGGTCAGAGTCTATCCGACAACCATAACTGCAACCGTCCGATCCATTCAGAAACATGATGATGATGCACAGGACGCGGTTACCGGCGACCGGGTCGGGCTGGCACTAAAGGGGATCGATGCAGAGATGCTGGATCGGGGATACGTGCTTGCACCTGAGCATGCTGTTGTCCAGACCACGACCATCACCGGCAGTCTGACTCTCATCCCGTACTGGAAAGAACCCATCCGAGAGCAGATGGTGCTTTATGTCGGCCATTGGATGCAGTTCCTTCCCTTCCGTGTCACCGGCTGCATACCTGGTGAAAATCCACGGGAAAAGAGCATAACGCTCTCTTCTGATCATGAGCTCATGTACCGGCCGGGGGATTCGGCAGTTCTCGTGTATCTTGAGAGTGAGAAGTTACGGATCGTCGGGAGTATTCTCCTCGCCTGAATTATTCAAAGGTTCCCTCCTGTATACATTTCTCTCTATGTCTCGTAATAACTCCCAGCCTGAATTCCTGCCCATGACAAGGACTGAGCAGGAGAGACTGGGAATAGAATCGTTTGATATCATCCTCCTCTCGGGCGATGCCTATGTTGACCACCCCTCATTTGCAACCGCACTTTTGGGACGGTTCCTGTGGGAAGCCGGCTATACGGTAGGAGTGATTGCACAGCCAGACTGGAGAGATCCGGCCGATTTCACCCGGTTAGGTGAACCAAACCTCTTTTTTTCGGTATCTGCAGGAAACCTTGACTCAATGGTCTCCCATTACACTGCTGCAAAGAAGAGACGATCCAGGGACCTGTACAGTCCGGGTGGCAGACCCGGACTTCGTCCGGACCGGGCGACGCTTGTTTACACTGATATTCTTCACCGGTTATTCCCGGAAACACCGGTTGTGATCGGAGGAGTGGAGGCAAGTCTCAGGCGGTTTGCACACTATGATTACTGGTCTGACCAGGTAAGGGGTTCAATCCTCTCTGATGCACCTGCCGATATTCTGGTGTTTGGCATGGGTGAACAACAGCTTACGGGCATCGCAGATAATCTGGCCCGGGAGATACCGGCAGGGAGTCTTCACACTCTCGCAGGAACCGTAATAAAAAGGAGTATAAGGGAATACCGGGATGACCCTTTTTCTGATTCGGTAATTCTTCCTTCCTTCTTTGAAGTGAAGACTGACAAAAGAGCGTTTGCCACGGCATACCTGGCGATTCTGCAGGAGCAGGATCCGATCCGGGGAAAAAAACTCATCCAACCGCATCCAAAGACCGTTATCATACAGAATCCCCCGGCACCCCCGATGAACCAGCGTGAGCTTGACGCAACGTACGAGCTCCCCTATGCAAGGCAGGAACATCCGTCGTACCAGGAAAAGATCCCGGCACTCGAACCGGTTCGTTTCTCGGTTACATCACACCGGGGATGTTTTGGTTCCTGTTCTTTCTGCTCACTCACCCATCACCAGGGCCGGATCATACAGAGCAGGAGTGAGGAATCCATTCTTCGTGAGGTCAGAAGAATCGCATCAAAGCCCGGATTTACCGGGACTATTTCAGATATCGGTGGACCAACCGCTACCATGTTTGCCAGCACCTGCCCTGCCTGGGAAACAAAGGGAACCTGCGTCGATCGTTCCTGCATCTCATGCGCGTCTCTGAATGCGGGTATCAATACCTATCTCTCTCTTTTAGAAGAAGCATCAAAAATACCCGGGGTGAAGCATGTCTTTATCGGGTCAGGGATACGGTATGACCTCATCCCTGACGAACCGGAAATTGTCAGGAAAATCTGCCGGTACGTGTCAGGACACCTCAAGATAGCACCGGAGCATACAAGTCCCCATGTACTCTCTCTGATGAACAAAATAGGAGAGAGACCGCTGGAGGTTTTTTTAAAGAACTTTGAAGAGGTCCAGAAGAACCGATCATCCCGCCAGTATGTGCTCCCCTATTTCATGTCAGGGCATCCCGGCTGTACCCTGTCAGATATGCTGGAACTCGCCCTTTGTATCCGGAAACAGGGCTTATTCAGCGAGCAGGTACAGGATTTTACTCCGACACCCATGACCGGATCAACCTGCATGTATTATACCGGACTGAATCCATTCACCGGACAAGTGGTTCATGTTCCCATGGGAAGAGAGAAGGTGTTACAGCGGGCGTTGCTTCTTTATCGGGATCCAAAAAATACGGATCTGGTCAGGGAAGCACTCCACTCTCTCAACCGAAATGATCTCATCGGTGAGGAATGGCAGTGCCTGGTGCCGAAAAGTCGGTCATCATATCAGTACCAAGAAGGACGGCAGAAAAGAAAAAAGAAAAAAAGGTGAATGTCTGGTTAATCTGCTCGTTTCATCCCGCAGTCAGGGGTGAAACGGGCACAGGTCTTCTCTTTTTGGTGTATGATATCCCCTACTTCGTCCCCGCATGCCATACATTCATCGATCTTATCATCGTACGTCCTGTATGCATCTGCAAGCACAGAGGACTGAGCAGTCAGTCCTGCAATGAGTATCGCTTCCATCACTTCTTCCTTTGTGGCTCCCATCCGCAACGCTGCCTGCATATGGTATTCGGTACAATGGTTGCATTTAAGAGCCGCACCGACAGCAAGGCATATCAGTTCAACATATTTTGGCTCAAGTGTGCTTGTCTTTACAACAGAATTCTTATAGAGAAGATGTGAGATGAGGACATCCGGACGCGGACGCATCCGCTCGAAAATCAGGGGGACTCTGCCATAGTCTTCCTTTATCGCTTCCATCCATTCGTCTGCAGTCTCTTCAATACCGTTTTGTGCAATACGGTCTAATATCGTCTCAAATCCGTTTTTCACCCTCACGTGCCACCCTGATCGTCTTATACAATTAAGGATTATTCTCTGTACTATGGTATGCCCCTAACCGTCATAAAGTACCAATACCCTGGTGCAGGATAGGAATAATCAGATCTGCATTACATCCTATGGAGTTGAGCGATACTGATAGATCCGATCTATCCCATGGCATAACAGATGAGAAAGATTTGGATGTAATCATATCAGCATCCTGTATATGATCCGCTCTTTTTATTCTATGATTATGGATACCGCTACCGTTATAGGGGATGTACCAAATACAAAGAGATCCTAATACACTCGTATGAATTGCACTCTTATTCTTCGTTTCGGGACAATTCTGTTACTTGCCTGTATCTTTGCGGGCTGTACACAGGAATCTTCTCCCGACGTAAAACAGGCACCGTCTCCCACGGTATCACCCGTTGTCTCTCCTGCCCGGGATCTGCCCCTCTCTTCCGAATCGCAGACACCGGAGTCAGTAATGAAACCCACCCTCCCGGTTACCCCGTTGCCCCTGACCGATCCCTACCCGGGTCCGGTCTCGCTACCGCATAAAAACCTGCAGGTATCGGTGGATGTGGTAAAGGATCCGATATACAAGATTATCACTGCCACATTTACCGGGGGCAAAGGTCAGAAACTGGTCAAGGCTGTTGAAGTCAGGACTATCACCCCGGATGGGGAGATAACATCAAAAGATCTCACGAACAGGGTTGGCGATGAGGTTCTCTTCCAGGGAACCGCAGGTAATGATCGTGTTGCAGTACTCGTATCATACCTGAGCGGGGATGTGTATAAGATATATGATGAAACCCTGTCTGGTTCGCGAATCGGTCAGATAACTCCGATAATAACAGTAACCCCGGAGATCCAGGAAACCATACAAACCCCCTCACCTCTCCTGATCCCTGACGGTCCGGTTACCCTCCCTCCTGATAATCTCTCAGTTCTCATTGATGTTCGGAAAGATCCCATATTCAACGTCATCACCATTACCTTTCTTGGAGGTCACGGACAGGGAATCATCGGGACGATCCCGGTTCATGCAGTGCTCTCTGACGGTACTATGGTCAGTGAGGAGCTGGATAGTCGTATCGGGGCTATCACGGAGATCCAGGGAACAAAGGGTCCGGACAGGGTTGTCGTAGGAGTCGTATTCAAGAGCGGAGATCGGTATAAGATATTTGATGAGCAGGTATCAGGACGAAGGTAGATAACGAGGCTTTGGAAATATCGCCGGGTAGCATTGTTCCGGACCATTTTTTTGATCCAAAAAATGAATTCCCTGTGGTAACAAATCTGCCTGAATGGTTTATTCACTTTTAAAAAAGGAGGGGATTTCAGATCCTGCGTAAATAGATGAGGCTTACCAGACAAAGAGCACATAATGTAATTACCGGGAGCACCCCTGCCGAAGGGGTTGTGGGAATGGGTGTCGGCTGGGTCGTGGGCTTTGTGGTCGGAGTCGGGAGCGGATCTAACACTGCTTCTATCTGGCCGGTGCTGTTATATGGGACATAAACTGAGCCAATCCAGTCATGATATCCCGGCATGCTGACGATAAGGTCATAATTATCAACATTCATCCCCGGCAGGGTGAGAGGGGTTATCCCCCGGTATACTTCATCTATCATAACCGATGCACCGGATGGAACAGAAGTGACAATCAGGTTTCCTTTTGGAATCGGGATGAGTTCTACCAGTATCTGATTTATCATATTAGCGTTAACATACAAAAACTGCTCCTGTCCTTCGTACCCGTCCATCTCAAATAGCAGGACATGCTGGCCGGGCGCCACGTCATTTATTCTCATGATACCGGAATAGTCAATCGTTCCCGTAAAGACTGAATCAAGATAGACTGAAGTGTTTATGGGAGAACAGCCGATAGATATAGTTCCGGTTCCCGTAATTGGATTTTGTTTCAGGTTCCCTCTCATATCAATCGTTTCTCCCGGAAGGGGAACCCGGAGAATGGTCCCATTGTAGGTTGAGTATCCGGAAGCAGTGACTGAGAAGGTACTATACAAGGGTTTTGTGGTAATGGGAACTTCTATCAGCAGTTTATTACTCTCGATAACTCCCATCAGCTCATTATCAAAATAAACCTCAGCACCGTCAATATTGGATCGGATAAGGTAATACCCGGTATCAGGTATAATCTCTGTAGTCTGTCCGGCGACAAAGGAAACTGGCAAAATTGAGAATAGGACTAGAATAGTTAGAACTTTCTTTATCATCATACTTCGTTCTCCTGATGGTTGTATTTCTATCTGAAAGGATAAAAAGTCCATTATTTGGATCTCCTGTTATCAGTATCCCGGCAGCATCTCTTCTTTTGATCAGACTATTTAAAGTGATCTTGCTCCTCAAGGGGGATATTGCAGGGGTAATACCTGCTTTCTTCTGACAATACGATAAATCAACAGTAACCGGTGATGATATCTGAAAGTCTCTCCTGATAACCGGAACCGGTACGGATTCTCACGTGAAACAGACATAATAGATACTTTTTCCAATTCATGGAAAACCTCTTGTCTGGTTCATGGGTGGAATCTGACTTTCGCATCATGATTCAAATAGTTGATGATCTGATCTTGTATGATGAACAGAAATTGCCGTATTGGTATCACAGGTCTGGCACTTGTGTTTCTCGTCCTTTTGGCAGGATGCAGCGGGCCTGAGAGCACTCCTGCAGAACAGCCTGCAGAAGAGATCATTGTCCCGACACCTGCCGCACCCCCGGTAGAGACCGCAGTAGTGCCTGCAGAACCAGTAGTAACGCCTGAGGTACTTCCCCCCTCCATCTGGGACGAGCCGGTATCACAACCCCCTGCTGATATCAGTGTCAGTATTACCGTGGCAAAGGATCAGATCTTTAACACGATCACTGCGACCTTTAATGGAGGATTCGGACAGGGTCTTGTGTCAGATATCGAGGTTCGTGTTATCATGTCTGACGGAAGGGATGAGATACAGAAACTTCTGCCTGAGATGGGCAATAGTGTTGATTTTGTCGGAACCAGTCACAAGGATGAAGTTATGGTTGCAGTCTGGTACAAGAACGGTCAGTCTTACAAGATATCTGACGATTTCATCGGATTTGGACCGGTATAAACAGTTTTTTGATTATCTCTTCTTTTTCATTTCTTTTTCATTATCACATACATACCAAGGATACCCAGAGCAAGGATAAGGATTCCGATGGCGGCAATACCGGTAAGTGGAAGACCGGCAAACTGGCGGAATTCTGCAGGTGAACTGCCCTTCTGCCGGCTGGAAAATTCCTCTGATGGTACCATGAGAGGAGATAACGGGATTGCTACTGCCTGTTCCTTTCCTCCCTCTATTGAGACGGTACTCACCTGGTCAGAATATCCGTCCTTTCTTAAAAGAATCGTGTAGGTTTCTGCAGGAATATCTGGTAACACGATCGGGGTTATCCCTTTATAGACATCATCGAGGTATACCTCTGCTCCCTGTGGTTGTGAAGAAACAGATATGGTTCCCGTATCATCAGGTATCATCTCTATTCTGAGTCGCAACAATGCCCCGATGTTGAGATACTCCTCAATTGTCTGGTTTGCGTACCCGGGGTACGAAAAGGTAAAAGTATGGATGCCTGATGGAATATTGGCAAGGATTATCATCCCTGATTCAGGAATGGTGCCCATCCCGGCATTGTCCCGGATAACTATGGTGCCAGCCGGATTTCCGTCAATTAATACGGTTCCAACTCCTCCTGCCGGCTCTTTTGTCATGGGAACGTGAATGGTTACGGTCTTTCCCGGTTCAGGATAGCTGTGCAGGGGGGAACGAAACGTCTGGTATCCTTCCTTCTCCAGGGTAATGGTGGTATAGGGATCTGTGTTGCGTGAGACCGGAACAATGAGCCCGGTATTGGAGATAAAACCTTTAAAATCGGCATCAAAATAGACCCTGGTGCCGTCGGTATTACTGATAATCTCATAAAACCCCTCTGCTGCCCCTTTCATCTCTGAAGAAATATCAGGGATTTCCGGGGCTACAATGGCATGTGCCGGAATGAGAGTACAATAGATGCAGATCCATACAAACAGGAGCAGAACATAATATCGGTAAATATTTTTCGTTTTACATGCTCTCATAAAGTAAAATTAACTTTGATGGGTAAAAATATGACTGGGAAAAACCGGATGAAGTGGTATCAGTTATACTCTGATTCCGGTCTCTGAAAACGGTTTTATCTTTATCAGGATGTAATTTCTCATTCGTGAAGGGGTAATCGCAGCAAGAGAAGCGATACGAATCCCTTCTTCAATCCGGATATCTCCAATCTCACCTGCATAAAGGTCAAAGGGAAGCTTTACCCGGAGACCATCAATCTGAACAACAACCGGAATCGGAGATGTCACGTACCTGATATCAGGTATCTCTGATATGATAACATCCATAAGTCGTGCCGGTGAGACTGAGAGCGGATCCTTGGCGATGGCTGCCCGTTTTGTATCCAATACCTGCGCGACTTCCCTGACGATATCATCAAGCCGTGCGATCTCCCCTGCCTCCTTTGTCCTGTGCATAAATCGTCCGACACCTCCGATATATCCGTCAACCGGGGGATCGATTATCTGCATCAGTTTCTCCCTTTCCGGCGCTCCACAGACGAGGATCGGCACGGTTATCCCACGACGTAATACCGGCATTTTTTTCTGGATGCAACTCTCAAAATTTCCAAGAAGGTAGACTGCACAATCGTGTTCATTGATAATTGCCCGTTCCTCTTCATTCATGAGCGCGATTCGTTTTCCAAAACCACGGGCAAGACCTATCATGTTGGTCTTGGCACCCTCGGTTCGTAAGTACTCGGCGACGTCACACGATGCATGGGGAAGGTGATGGATCTCAAGGGACATGGAGACAACTGCTATCTCGGTCCCGACAAGCGGGGCAGTCGTAACCTCACCGGCAAGGGGTCTCGCTATGGTTCTGAGCAGATCAATGTCTGTTTTTGGAATGAGTGCCTGGAGAATGACATCCTGCGCAATGATATGTTTCTGGATGATATATCCGCCAAGATCCTCGATGAGATCCAGGATCTCATCATGGCGGTACACACCCCCTTTGTATGAGACGGGCTCAAGAATCATATCGTCTCCCCCATCAGGGCAAACTTTTCCCGAACCAGTGGCATGATATCTTCGGGAAGGGTATCCTCACTCGCAACAAAATAGAACTTTCCTGCAAGAAAATTCTGTTTTCTGACTTTAAACCCTTCCGGACAGATGATCTGCATCGAGTAGATGAGATCCTTGTAAAGCGTATCTGTCGGATCGATAACAATCATGTCAGGAAGAATTTCTGCCTCCTCATTCGTCAGGTCCATCATGATGGTGAACCGGTCAGGCTGTTGTACCATGTCTTTTGAGAACCGGTTCCAGAGAACCTGTAAGAGAGCCGCAAGATAGGTCTCCTCGTTGATACTGATAATGACCTGCCCGTCCTGGTTTGTGATAGCACCAATATCACTCACCCGGATCGCAGCGAGCAGTGTCCGGGTAATTCCCACTGCCACAAAGACCGGGACCTCGGGATCGATATAGATATGGATCTTCTGGATCACTTTCAGGAGGCCGTGATCCCCGATAACAACGGAAGCAAGCCTGCGATACTGATCTGCACCAACCTTATCTGTTGACTCAACCTCGAAATAATCGAGTGTGGACATTGGTTTACTGCTCCTTCCTGATGAAACCTGATGAGAGAAGTGCCGACCCGACTGAACCGATGTACTGCGAATACCGGGGAACCACGATATCGGTCTGGAGAAGATCACCCATGGCTCTCACGAGTCCTGCAATAAGCGATGTCCCGCCGACCATGATGACAGGATCCTTGATATCGACCTCCTGCAACTGCTGTTCATAGACCTGTTCAGCGACACTGTGACAGGCAGCAGCAGCAACATTCTCTTTTGAATGTCCTTGTGCAAGGGCGTTTACCAGACTCTGGGTTCCGAACACGATGCAGTAACTGTTCATCGGGACGTCAGATCCCATCCCTCTCATGGCAAGAGGCCCCAGTTCGGTAATATCAACTCCAAGTCGTTTGGCAGTCATCTCGAGGAATCGTCCCGAGGCCCCGGCACAGATACCTCCCATAGTAAAGGTTCCGGGAATACCGTCCTGGACTGAGATGGCCTTGTTATCCATACCTCCGATATCAATGACGGTTGAAGGGCCTTTCTGGCAATCGGCTAAAAACACAGCCCCTTTCGAGTTAACGGTTAATTCCTCCTGGATAAGATCAGCACCGAACTCTTCACCGACAAGAAACCGGCCGTACCCCGTTGCTCCGATGGCTTCGATATCCTTCATGAGAAGGCCGGCTTCCTGTAATGCATGATCCCTGACTTCCTGTGCTGACTGCAGAACCTCAGTTGTGGGTACCCAGCCGGTTCCGATGATCTCGTTATCCTGCATAATAACTGCCTTCGTGGTTGCAGAGCCGGAATCAATACCCATCGTTATCCCGGTCTGCCGTTCCCGGGCCAGAAGTGCCCTTCTCCGTGCAATCGTTGTCAGGGCTTCCATTCGTGTCAGGAGGGTTCCTGATGTTGTCCGTTCGGTAAAAGAGTAACTGACGACCGGGAGGGGGGAATTCTCGTGGATATAGTGCCTGAGTTCATTTCTGACAATGGCTGCCTCGGCACACCGGAAGCATGTTGCAATAAAGACAGCATCAGCCTCGACATCTCCTTCAACAAGGGCAACTGCCCGTGCAATGGCGAGTTTTAAGTCTGCACTCCGTACATCGATACCATAATCATGGAAATTTCTTTTGATATCCCGTAAGGTCAGGTCAGGGAAGAATATCTCGGCATCGACAGCAGCAGCAGCATCGTTGATCTCTTTCTGTACTCCGCTATATTCCGGCCCGCAGGAGAGTTGTGCTATCCTGACTTTCTGTTCAGTCATGTTCTTCTCCCAAATCTCTCAAAAAGTCACGAATTGCAGCAACAAACTCATTTCCTTCAACTTCATCAGCCGGATACCTGAGCTCCAGAATGGGGATTTTTTTCTTCTTTATCAGATACACAAGGAGTTCATTGGTACGGGCACACCCCATGCAACCAAACGCGAATTCAGCATCAGTGATGATGATCGCTGCCTCTGCTTCTTCAAGCTGGGGACCATATAGTGACATCCGTCCCCTGACCCCGGAGGGGACCTCAACTGCAGCCCAGCGGAGTCCTTTCTTTGCATCTTCGGGAGTCATCTGAAGAGGAGGGGAATCAATCCCTGCAGTCTGTATCCGTTCCCGGATGGCCAGGGCCGATCCGATTGGAGTGTGTCCGAACCGGGCAACCATGTCAGAGAGGATCAGGCTGGTTGTTGGATATATGAATATTTTTGTCACGTTATGGCACCTCTTTTTTCATCAATGTTGCAAGTTGTGCGACATCGATTCCCGTATCCGGCCGGATTACCGGAGGTTTCGCCACTTTTCCCTCTTCTCTCTCATCCAGATTAAGAATTCCCTGTGATATCCTCTTTATAATTCCCATCTCAAACTCGTGACCAAAATAGCCGGGTCGTGCACCGCCAAGATTTGCACGGCACCGCCGGGGATCTCCGGGAGGAAATCCCCTGTCTTTTACAAAGATATGTGCAGGATCACGGGTCCTGAGCTGCCTGATGATATCGGCGACATCCTTCTCATCTCCGGTTATCTGGAGGCCAAAACAGGTCTCTTTTATCATGGCACGATCTGATATCTCATATGCAAGACTTGCCAGATCATCAGGTGTAGTATGGGGTGACTCGACAAAGACGTATTTTGTAACGGTTCCCTGATAGGATGGCTGATAGGTATTCATTCTCTGCCCTCTCTGAAATATACCGTTTCTCCTTCCGTGATCTTCTTTAATTTATTAAGATTGAGGATACGGCCGATGATATTAGTGCCGGAAAACGGCTCAGATGTCGGTCCGAATTCATCATTCGATTCGGTCCTCACCCCGACGATCCCGGTACTTCTGCGTGAATCATTTGTCATCGCAAGTGTTCCTGCTGCGATCTCAGTCCCCTCCTCCGGGGTGTTTTCAGGATTAATTGTTGTTCCCGTAGGAATGACGGCCTTAAAGAGGTAAACATCCTCAAACGAGAATACGTGAGGTAATTTGCCGATGGGATGAAATTTAAGGCCTGTTACTTCACGAAACGTCTTGCAGCTGGAGTAGGCATGCATATCATCAAGCATGATATCAATGACATTTGCATAAGGGGTGGTCGTAACAGAGACAGATCCATTAAAAAGGACCTCCATCGTGGTCTCTGGATCCTGGTGAATCACCACCAGATCATGGCTGGTCGATTCATGGTAATCATCGCAGGTAAATGTTACTCCTCTTCTCTCTGAAAATTCCTTTGCATCTGCAAGGGATAATCCTAAAAGGTCAAACTGCTCAGGAATAACCTCGACCCTGAAGCGTTCCCCTGCATGAACGACGCGAGCGAGTTCAATCCCGTGAATCACCTGCCCGACAACGGTATGATGTACGCTCTTGGGGATATCTTCGGTATACAGGTAGATTGAACCTCTTTTCTTGCCGGTAGTGCGTATTGTAACCGACCCGTCACAGCGGGGGCCTGACATTTCATGAGGAATATCTGTTCCTGCCAACAGATCATCCCTGATATGGGTACTTGATGAGAGTGAGGTCCAGTACTCGTTTCCCCTGCATCCAAGCATAAGGTGTTCCACGCTCCTCGGAGCTAATGGAGCAGATCTGCCATCAGAATACCCTTTTGCTTCAATGCGCAGATAGGAGATGATATGCATACCGGGAAAAAGAACCAGATTCGGATCTGACGTGGTGTAGGATTCAGTGCTGTCTGAGAAGGTAAGAACCGGTTTAATCGATTCAATCCTGTCCCCTGTCTCCAGACGGTCAAGGATCCCGAGACCTGATACAACCTGCCCGATGACACCTCCTCCCTGCCGGGCTCCATGATCCGCGATATGGGACCGGGATGCAAAAACAAGGTAAGAACGCTCTGGTTCATATCCCCCGCATCCGATAATAACATCCCCGCGTTCATAACGGGCTTCCTGTCGTGCAGGGACAATATGGGACGGGAACGGACCGAAGTGAATGGATTTCTGGTCTCTCCAGTGCAGACCGGTAAGCAGGGTATCTGATGAAAAAAGTTCACTGCCCTCTCCCCCTGCCTCGATAATCACCTCGCCTGCAGAGGTCTGGACAAGATAATTTCTGCCTGCAAGAGAATCTTTCTTTCCGGGAAGAATAACCGCAACCACCAGACTGGGATCGTGAAAAACAAGGATATCTCCCAGTCTGGTTCCTTCCAGGACTGTTTTCTCTTCTCCGTCCAGGAAGATTGATATCATTTCATCTGACCTGATAGAATCAAACCTGAGTTATTCATGTTCCATTTTCTGCCGTTCTTCTTCGGTAATCTCGGCAAGTATCTCTGCTGTGGGGCCTATCTTTACGATCTTCCCGAAACGCATAAGGGCACAACGGTCACAGATGTCCCTGACAAAATCCATGTCATGGGAGACGACGATAAAGGTCTCTTCCATCTCTTCGCGTGCATGCATGATAGAATGCATCACATCGATCTTGGTGATGGGATCCATGGTACCGGTGGGTTCATCAAGGACTACGATCCGTGGTTCACGTATCAGTACCTGTGCAAGGGCTACCCGGTGACGTTCCCCTTCACTGAGAGTCTCCGGTTTTCGGTTTAAAACCTCCTTGCTCTTTTCTTCGGTAAATCCTGCCATTCGGAGGGTGATTATCGCCTTTCTCATAGCCAGTTCCTTTGGCAGTTCAAGACCAATTGCATCTGTCAGGTTGTCAAGAATTGTGCGGTGGGGAAAGAGATCGTATTCCTGGTGGAGTAATCCGATATAGGCTTTTGCACGCCCCCGTTTGTCAAACCCGGCTTTTGTCATGTCAACCCAGTCGTCACCGATGAGGATCTCCATCTCACCACTGGTCGGTTCAATGATACCTGATATCATGCGCGAAAGTGTCGTCTTTCCTGCACCACTTGTTCCGATGATACCAAAGATCTCTTTCCGGTCAATCGTGAAGGAAACACCATCAACAGCCCTGATAAGCCCGCGATCGACTGCGATATATCTCTTTGCGATATCGCGGCACTCAAGTATGGTCTCGCCAAGCTGCACGGAACAATAGTCCATCTCATCGTTATACCCCTCCATGAACGAGGCAATGACATCTTCGGGTGTCCCCATCTCCTTTATCTCGCCATTTTCAATGAGCATTGCCCGGTCAACGATATCATCCAGGATATTGGAGAAGTGAGAGGTTATGACCATGGCCATGTTATTTGAACGTGCGGCATTCAGAAGCATCTGGTGAACAATTGCTGCAGTTGCCGGATCAAGCGTTCCGGTCGGTTCATCAGCGCAGAGAACACAGGGATCTTTAGCGAGCTGCCTGGCAAGAACAACCCGTTGTTTCTCTCCTCCTGACAGGTCACGTGCAATATGCATCATCCGGTGGGAGAGGTTTACTTCATCGATAAGATCGATTGCCCGGTTGATTGCGTGTTCTTGTGGATATTTGATATCATCAAGGGCACGAAGCACGTTATCAATGACACGATCATTACCATACAGCGCAAACGTACGCTGAAACATCATTGCGGTACTACCCATGATACGCTTCTTTGATTCTTCGTTTTCCGGGGCCCAGAAGTCTATATCGACGGCCACGAGAGGAGATCCACAACGGGGACAGATCTCTCCTGCCCTGCTCTGGACAGCAACATAGGTACAGTCTTGATTCTCGCTCATTGCCACATGGTAGATGATACGGCCCGAAGTAGGGGGTTCTTCAATACCCCTCAGAAGGTGCATAAGTACGGTCTTTCCTGCTCCGGATCTACCGATGATGCCGATGATTTCGCCCTCCTCAATGGTAAAAGAGATATTGGTAAGGACTTTTTTGCCATCAAATTCCTTGGAGAGGTTTTCAACCGTGATAAGTCGTGTCATAGGAATCCTCGTATAGCTAGGTCTTAGATATGAGAGTATTTTGTATTACTCTTTATTATCTGATACCGTTCACACCTGTGAATAATTTCCGGTTCCCAAAGCCGGAGAATCGGGGGTGAGTCTGTCATAATGGTACCGGTGTCAGAAGTGGCAGGTGATACAAGAATAGAAATATCGTGCAGACGATTGGATTATCATGATACAAAGGGTTCTCGTTGCAACCGATGGATCTGAAGCATCAGATCTCGCCGTTGTCTGGGTTCTTGAGAATATGGATACAGATAAGACGAAAATTTTTGCCCTCTATGTTATCGTCCCCTCTGCGGTTGTACCTTTTGGAGGGCGGGTCGGTGTTTGTGAAGGGGCATGTGGTGATTCGTATGGCCTTGAACAGATACAGAAAGATGAAGAACTGATGAGAAGAAAAATTGAGACGCTATCTGAAGGATTTTCAGCCTCTATTCAGCTGCTTGTCAGGATCGGTGAACCACGAAGTGAGATCCTTGCCGCTGCAGAGGAGTGCTTTGCCGATCTCATCGTGCTTGGTTGCACCGGGAAAGGTCTCGGGACACGGTTGCTCCTTGGAAGCGTCAGTACCTATATTGTGACTCACAGTCCGGTCTCAACCGTTGTAGTCAGGTAATCATCAGGAACTCTGCCGTTCTGCAACAATCCCGAGAACTTCCTGCAGATCGGTGATGGTATAATCAGCTGCCTCGATCAGTGACTGGTGCTTAACAGCACACTGCTGCATGGTCAGAACCGCGATATCTGCCACTTTCATCGCTTTTAAGTCATTGACTGAGTCCCCAACCATCAACACCTGATCGTACTCATCCCTGAGATCGGTGACGATCTGTGCCTTTATCGACGGTGTAGCTACTCCAAAAACCCGTTCATGGGGGATTCCAAGATAATCTGCAATTTTTTCAAGTTTTGCCTCACGATCTCCTGATGCAATAAAAGCGGGAACACCCATCCTGTGAAGACCTGTTATCGTCTCTCTCGCACCCCTGAAAGGATATCCGGCTGCACTCACCACGAACTCAATCCGCGACAGGGCGATATTGACGATAAGTCCACTGTTAACCGCTACAATCTCTTCATTTTTTGCCTGTTGCCAGACATGAATGAGACTCTCCTGGAAATGATGCATCTTTGCATACCTGTCTGCATGTATCACCGCGATGACAGAGTCGGTTGTTATCACTCTTCCTGCGCAGGCAATACCAAATGCGACGTTATTTCTCTTAATAAACGAGGAAGCAAGCTCATCCCCGGGCGCATCCATGATATCACGGGAGTGGATATGGATGACACACAATATCCGGTCGGGATTGCTGCAGGTAAGCATCGTCGTCTCGACTCCCGGCAGTGACTGGTTATGTATCACATCAATTGCCTGCCGGTAGGTGTACAACAGTGTTCCTGCACTATCAAAGACAACGGCTATTTTCATGCTATTTTTCAGGTATGCATGGTGCGTACCGCTATTTAAATAGTGATGAGCCTGATCTGTTGCTGTAGCAGGCAATTCTGATGAGATAATCATTTTTCTGAATATGGTTATGGAAATGAATAAATCCGGATTAGTGCATGGCATCTCTTATTTTTTAGAAGGAGGCCGCTGAACGGGTTCTGATCATTCTCTTTTGTGCATCCCGCAATACTTTTTAGGTACCAATCATCAGTATTGCATACGTATGAGTCTTTACAGGACAGCAGACCAGATAAAAACCATGCAGATTCGTGGTGCGGGAACGATCGCCCGGGCAGCAGCGGAAGCACTATCAGAGCATGCAAAATCACTTGATGCACCTGATATCGCCGCCTGGAAGTCAGAGATGCAAACAGCTGCCCGCGTGCTTCTGGATACCCGGCCAACCGCAGTCTCTCTTCCCAATGCCATCCATGTCGTTATGCAATCCATGGAGAACGCAAAAACGATCCCTGAAGCACGGGGAGCTGTGAAGATTGCCGCATCGTCCTTTATCAGTTCAAGCAGGAATGCAGTTGCAGAAATTGGGAAAATCGGAGCACGGTACATCAGGGACGGATTTGTTGTCCTGACTCATTGCAACAGCCAGGCTGCTCTCGCCTGTCTTCTGACTGCAAAAGAAGATGGGAGAGATTTTCGGGTAATCGCAACCGAAGTCAGACCCTGGTGGCAGGGTCACAAGACCATACAGACCTTACATGATGCAGGCATACCGACCGACCTCATTGTTGACTCGGCAGTCCGCTTCTTCATAAAAGAGGTGGATCTTGTCATTGTTGGTGCCGATGCGATTGCCGTAAATGGCACGGTGACAAACAAGATCGGTACCGGTCAGATAGCACTTGTTGCGCATGAATCCCGGGTTCGATTTATCGTTGCTGCAGAATCGTATAAATTTGCACCAGAAACAATTCATGGAAAAGAGACTCTCGTGGAAGAACGGGATCCCGGTGAGGTACTCTCCCCCGGGATCCGTGCACGCCTTCCCTCAGTCAGGGTCAGAAACCCGGTCTTTGATCAGACCCCTCCCGGGTATATTGATCTCATCCTGACTGAATTCGGGGCCATATCTCCTCACATGGCATATGCCATCATGAGGGATCATCCTGGCTGGCAGATCCAGGGGTAACAATAAACCATATCCCCTCCATTATGAGGTAATAACATGACTGATCTTGTTGCAACCTATTATTTCCGCCCAAAAGAAGGAGTTGATCCGAAATGGGCTGCAAATGCGATAGCAGAAGAACAAACTACCGGAACATGGACCTCGATATCAACCGGGACCAAATACATGCAGTATCTGGATGGGAGGGTTGAGAGTCTCGAGAAGGAGGGTTCGGGATATATCTGTGAGGTCTCGTATCCTGCTGATATTTTTGAGACTGGAAACATTCCTCAGTATTTATCAGTCGTTGCCGGAAATTTGTTTGGTTTATCAAAAATCGCAGCGGTCAGGTTGCTTGATATCGATATTCCCAAATTACTGGTTCCTTTTCACGGCCCCCGTTTTGGCATTGAGGGGATCAGGGAGATTATCGGTACAACTCAGAGTGGCAGGCCGCATGTAGGAACGATAATCAAGCCCAAAGTTGGTCTTAACCCCAAAGATACCGCTGAAGTCGCATACCAGGCAGCTATTGGCGGTGTTGATCTGATCAAGGATGATGAAACCCTTACAAACCAGCCGTTCTGCCTAATGGAAGATCGTATTCCACGGGTGATGGAACGGCTGGATCAGGTAGCGGATGACACGGGCCGGACCGTGCTATATGCGGTCAATATCTCTACTTCCGGTGATCGGATTGCTGAACGTGCCGAACAGGCGGTAGAACTTGGTGCAAATATGGTGATGGTGGATGCAATCGTCTGTGGTCTTGATGCAGTACGGGTCGTTGCAGAAGATACCCGGAACCGGGTTCCCATCCATGTTCACCGGACCATGCATGGAGCGATTACCCGGAACCGGGAACATGGAATCGCAATGCGCCCGTATTGCCGGTTCATCAGGATGCTTGGCGGTGACCAGCTTCATACCGGTAC
Organism: Methanospirillaceae archaeon; assembly: GCA_016926505.1. Lineage (GTDB taxonomy): Archaea > Halobacteriota > Methanomicrobia > Methanomicrobiales > Methanospirillaceae > JAFGOM01. Next base: position 32,141 of record JAFGOM010000085.1, on the reverse strand, counting down.
CGTTTCAGGAAAGATGGATCATGATGCAAATGAGTTGATCAAGGACAATATGGCACTTACTGAGACTTTTTATGGATTAAAAGACACATTTCCTGTTGCAAGTGGCGGTCTGCATCCCGGAGGAGTCTGGTCAGAGCTCCAGACGCTCGGGACTGATCTGGTTCTTCAGGCAGGTGGTGGCATCCATGGTCATCCCCGCGGTACCGCAGCCGGTGCAATGGCAATGCGGCAGGCGGTTGATGCATTTATGGAAGATATTCCTCTGGAAGTGTATGCACAGACCCACGAGGAACTGCAGATTGCACTTGCAACATGGGGCCGATCATAAGGAATCAGGACAGGAACCGGTGGCTTTGCATGGATCTGGAGTTTACGAAATTACAGGGAAACGGGAATGATTTCATCCTTATTGATGAATATAGCGGGATTGTCATCCCCGATGAGATGAAAGGGCAATTTGCATCACTGTACTGTGATCGTCACTGTGGTGTCGGAGGGGACGGTGTCCTCTTCCTGGGAAAGGGAACTGATGGGAGCAGTGCTGATATTACCATGCGACTGTTCCAGCCTGACGAGAGCGAGGCTGAGATGTGCGGTAATGGTATCAGGTGCCTTGTCAGGTATGCCTCTTACCACTCCTATATCGGTTCCCACTGTGTTGTGAGCACCATATCAGGTCCCATCCCTGTTTCTGTGAGAGTGAATGAGGATGGAGTATTTCTTGCAGAAGTTACGATGCCTCCCGCTGTTTTTTCCCGGGAAGGTATCCCTGCTCCCGGGACCGGAGAATACCATGAGAAGATAGGCAGGCATGATGTATTCGCCGTTAACACCGGTGTTCCCCACGCGGTTATCTTTCTTGACAGTGTCGGGGATCTCAAAGCACTTGATATCAGAAAGGAAGCATCGCCTATCCGGTGGCATTCCTCCTTCCCCAGGGGTGCAAATGTCAATTTTGCCTCCCCTGCCGGTGAGAGCCGGTTTGTCATCAGGACTTTTGAACGGGGGGTGGAGAATGAGACTCTCTCGTGTGGTACCGGTTCAACCGCCGTTGCAGCAGTTGCCCGTCACCTGCATAAAGCAGGAGATAGTATCCATATCGAGACAACAGGCGGGCCGCTTCGCATTACCTTTGGTGAAATCCCCCTTATGGAAGGACCTGCAGAGCTGGTATTTGAGGGTGTAATCAGGATATAATTCAACACTTTTTTAAAAATAAGAAGATATCGATCCGGTCTCATCAGCAACCGGTTTTTGTGGTTGTATTTTACCATACCTTTTCTGATAGAGAAGACCAAATCCCGGTTTTCCCAATCTATACCGATCAATACATTTCCTACGTAACAGGAGTTTTGTTCCTGATACTCAGGGTTTGATTATCGGGCAGGTTGAATCTAACCCTTTCCCTCGTCCCGTGGAATAAGAAAGAAATGGATACTGATAACAAGAAAACAGAGTATACCGGTCAGTGATTCGATACCTAATAGGTGATAAAACCGGGTATAGACTGGCGAGAGATGTCCTGCGGGAAGAAGAGTACTACAACTTAAAGAGAAGAGATCTGCTATCCCGATACGTTCTACCGGATTTTGTGAGAATACAAAGAAGTCAGGATATTTCAGGAATAAAAGAAGATACAATATCCCCCAGAACAGGATAAAAAGCAGGAAAAAGGATATTATTGCAGGAAGCATCCAATCTTTTCTCTTTGTAACTTTCAGGAGTTCTGAAAGGATACGGAACAGGAGGACTACAACAAAACAGATCCCGAGAATCAGGGCATACTCATATAATGCAGGGTTAATTGCTGCAACTGCAACCCATCCTATTTCAAGGGCAGGGATGGCCAGGATGCACGCCAAAAGAAGAGTATGCCGGTTTTTACTCGTGAGGAATATCCCGAGCAGAAAAAGTAAACTTAAGAGTAACTGAAACAGTACCCAGGATAATCCATCATCTGCCGGTAAAAGGAGAAGAGCCACAACCAGGAACGAAAGAAAGACTGCCGCAATATGATAGCGTCTCTCATCTCGATTCTGAATTACCCTCCTGATGAGATTTTCAGGATTTTTAAGTGTAATTTTGATTGTTTTCATACCCGTTTGTCTCTTCCCCTTGTTCTTTATCAGACAGGCATAGCTTTAATGGTATATGGAGAAAACATCTTAAACTTATAGTAGTCCGGGGGATTTTGATTGGTTGATCTGATGCAGAAGCAAAAAGCCGATGCCCTGCGAGAGCAGGGTATGCAACTAGGTGAGATCCAGAAATTTACAGATGCAATCGTATGTTACAACCAATCCCTCAAGCTCGATCCGGCGAATGAAAAAACGCTCTTCTTCCATGGTCTGGCTCTCATGAACCTTATCAGGTATGAAGAGGCAGTGGCCTCTCTTGAGGAAGTAACCAGGATTGATTCCCGACACGTCCTGGCCTGGTTATACATGGGGATCAATTATCTTTTCATGGGACGGTACAGTAAAGCAATACCCTGTTTTGAGAAGGTTCTCGAGTTAGAGCCGCAAAATGTCCAGGCACTCTCAAACAAGGGTTCCTGCCTTGCTGAAATGTCCCGGCATGAAGAAGCAGTCAGCTGTTTTGATCAGATCTTACATATTGTCCCTTCTGACATCAATGCTCTCTACAATAAGGCAATCAGTCTTCAGCATCTGAAACGTCATGATGAAGCGATTCGGTGTTTTAACCAGATCTTAAAACAGGATCGTGATGATCCTGATACCTGGTTTGAATTCGGGATAAGTCTGATGCATGAGAAACGATACCGTGATGCAGTCCGATGCTTTGATCAGGTCATTCGGCTTGAACCCCACCATCACGAAGTCTGGGAGAAGAAGATCATCTGTTTGCGGGAACTTGGCATGGAAGAACAGGCTGCAGATTTAGAAGAGAAAAGAAAGATGGATGAGTGGTAGGACCGATGCAAGCCCGAAAAAATCCGGGTTTGAATGACCTTATCTATCGGAACAAATTTTTTGAATCGTCGCTTTTGTTCAGGCATCACAAAAACTGATAATTTATCCTGTTCGCAGACCGGTATCTATTTCAGGGAATGGTGATCTGCTTTTTATATGCCCTTCCAAAGGTAACAATAACTCCCTCTTTCTGTTTTCCGGCAAAATAAACAAGATTATATGTTCCCGGATTTTTTTTGGCGGTCAGGGTAAAGTGAACTTGTGTCTCTGATTTTGAGTCAAGACGAATATCAGCGGGAATGGGTATCCATGCAGGACCAAAGAGTGTTGCATCTTCTTTTGCATGGACTCCGATTGCATCGTCACTGTACCAGGTCTCAGTTCCGTCATTATAGAGGGTTAATGAGACATCGGTTTTTGTTCCTGCAGCAAGGGTATCAGGAATCGTATCACCGATAATCCGGGCATGCAGTCCACTTATAGTGCTTTTTGGTATGGAAACGGTTTTTTCAGGAACAGGAGTGGGCAGGGGTGTTGCGATCGGAGTGATCTCTTCCGGTATGACGGGTTCCTCAGTAATTTCTTTTCCTGCAGCAGGTATCACTATCCCGGAGTTTTGTGTTCCTTCTGTGTTATCAGGTCCGCTCCATACCAGGGGATATTGGTCAGTAAGACCTTCTGTCAAAAGAACCGGGCTATCATAAAAACCGTCATTATCGGTGTCGGATGTATCGGGGGGGAGCAGGTCCTCTTTATCAGGGGTGCCCCAGGCATTTCCCCCGGTGCTTGTTCCTCCGACGATATTGGTAGCACCGACAGGTGTCAGAAAGAACTGATACCCGGTCTCATCACCGCTGATAAGGATATTTTGTGTATTAACAAGGATATTATCTGCAATCACCGTACTCGTTGCCTCTTCTCCGATAAGGCCTGCCTTTTTATTGCCGGTGATAATGTTTCCTGATATGGTCGTTTTGTCGGCATTCCGAACCAGGATTCCTATGTCATTTGATGATATTGTGTTTCCGGTGACATCAGTCTGCATTCCTGATATCAATAATCCGGTACCGGTGTTATTGCTGATGATGTTGTTCTCTATGCCACAGGAGCGACCATGATATACCATGATCCCATCTTCATTATCAGAGATGGTCAGGTTTCTTGCGATGACCGATTCACAGAATCCTGATTCGCCCGGTGAGGATGACGTATCCCCGATGGATACTGCAGTCTTCTCTTCAGATATCGTAATATTGGTTATGGTAACTCCCCTGACCGGATCGCCGGCTCCGTCATATCCAAGAATGACAACCCCGATATGTTCTTCTTCTGTACCGGTGAGGGCAGGTGCTATCGTGTGCCCCATCCCGTCAAGAAAGACAGAAGATGCACCAATCAGGAGTCCTGCCTTGTTCACATGAATGATATCACGCTCCAGGGTATACTTCCCTGGTTTTGTGATGGTAACAAAATCCCCGTTATAGGCACTGGCAGAGGGGGGTGGATACGAGTAGGTCTTTGTATCCGGTCCTGTTTGTTCTGCTCCTGCAGGAAATAAAAGGATCAGAAGAATCATTCCGGCAAAACCGATGAATACAACATGTCGCACATCTGCACCTCTTTTTTTTATTGATTAGACAGGAACGAGTGATATGCACCTGGAGATTATTCTCATAATGTTTACCCGATCTTTAAATCCCCGGATGATGGCGGTTCAGATTTTATGGCTGCGATTCCTGTTCCGGTGATGATAAAATCAAACGTCCCCCCTTCAGGCTGAGAGCTATGCTTCATGAGTGTTGCTCTTCTGACTGCAGAGTCATGCAGGCGGTCAATTCTGATGATGATCTTTGAGATATGCATAAGACCCGTCCCCCCGAGAGGAGCAAAATCAGACCTCTGCAGATCGACATAGACCTGATTGGTGATGAGCACCGGAATATCATAGCGTTTTCCCATGCCAAGCAGAAAGACCATCTGCCTGTTTAAACGCTGCATGGTATCCTGTTTGTGCTCAAGTTCAGTCCGGTAGAGCCCGGTGGCTGAGTCAAGAATTACGATACCGGGATTGCGGGAGGCGAGAATGGAGTCAGATTCACGAATAAGAGATCCCTGCTGGTCAAAGTCTGCCGGTTCATAGAGATAAAACTCTTCTCCGAGTCTCTTTGCATCATCTCCGGCAATCTGTGCGAACCGTTCAATTGAGAAACTCTCGGTATCAAAGTAGATGACTGCTCTGCCCTGACGGAGGACTGCTATTGCAGCCATCATGCATATCGTTGATTTTGCTGTTGCAGATTCCCCGTATAACTGGGTTATTATCCTTGGTGCAAGACCGCCCCCGATGAGATCATCGAGCGCGTTACAACCTATCGGGATGACTGATGAACGGTTCATGATTTGGTTTCCTTTCTTTTGTTATAACCAAAAGATGTCTTCTCTTCTATCATTCTCATCACGATCCTGAGGGGTATATTATTCTTTTTTGCATACTCCTGTGCATCCTCATATTCAGCTTTGCACAGGTATTGCCTCTCCCCGATGAAACCGATTTTTACCGGGAAACTACTGGCATATCCGGTATCTGTGCCGATAATGCTGATATTCTCGTAATCTCTCTCTGCAATAAACCGGTGCACCGAGGGAATACACCTGACTCCGAGAGTTCCAAGTTCACTGGCCATGATAATTGCAAGCCTTTCTGAATCACCTGGCAGTGAGATAACCCTGATGAGATTGCCAGGACGCCCTTTCTTCATGGTACATGGTATCGCACAGGCATCCCGGGCTCCTTCTTCCATCAGCCGGGAGATGGTATAACTGATTATCTCCCCTGATATATCATCAACGTTGGTCTCAAGGATATCGATGATGCCTTCCGTATCTGAAAAGGTACCGGGATCTGTTCCGGCAGGTGTATATGCGTTATCTGAATCATTAGCAGGATCACTCCTGATAATCATCATCCGTAACACATTGGGATGGTCGGGAGGATTCCTGTTCCCTGCACCATATCCGGTAGCAATAATCCTGCCCCGGGGTCCGGTAACGGAAGGGTACGAGATTGCTACCTCTGCCAGAATGGCAGCACCGGTGGGGGTACACAGTTCTCCATCTTCTATCGTGCCGGTTCGTACCGATAGAGAAGAGTGATGCAGAATGGAGAGTGTTGCCGGAGCAGGAACCGGGTAATGTCCATGAGCCATCTCTATATCACCGCCTCCTGTGGCAACCGGAAGAATGGTGACAAAGTCTGGTGCAAGCAGGGTAACCGCAGTGCAGCTCCCGATTATGTCAGCTATTGCATCGTCAGCACCCACTTCATGGAAATGGCTGCATTGACCATGGATCTCCTCTTCTGCCTTTGCAATTCGTGTAAAAATCCGTTCCGCCATCTCAATAGCGTTCCGGTCAGCATCTGCCTGCCTGATGATGGCAAGGACTTCAGAAAGGCTCCGGTGGGATGGTCCTGCATGAGTCTGCACCGCAAGAGCCCGTATCCCCTGCCTGTCAACATAATGAAATGCCGGCGCTGCAACAACCGATGCCATAGCCTGCCTGATCCTCTCTTCCGGTACCCCGAGATCAAGAAGTGCACCCAGTATCATATCCCCTGCAGCACCGTGGAACGGGTCAATTACGAGTCCCTGCATACGTGTGAGTAGATATAAATCCGAGCTTATATGATTGTTAGGTAATGGGAGAATTCATTCTCGAGGTTGATAGTGCATATCCTGGTGATCAGGCAGGAGGAAAAGCCCGTCTCGATCCGGAAACAATGTTGCAGATGCGGGTCAGTCCCGGAGATATCGTTCTGATTACCGGTACCTCGCAGACTGTTGCAAAGGTCTGGCGACTCCAGGTGGATGACTGGAATAAGGGGAAGATCCGGATCGATAATATCACCCGGATTAATGCCGGTGTCAGTATCGGAGAGAGGGTAAAGGTTACAAAGATTTCCGAGGTGATCCGTGCAGAGAAGGTTGTTCTTGCACCGCCTGAGAATATTCCTGATAATGTCCTTCTTCCTGACAAGCTGGGACCGGTTCATAATCTTATCGATTTTGCTGTATCTGAAAATGATTCAGTGCCGGTTTATCTGAGTAACTTCAGCCCTTTAATGCAGAACCGGCTTACCGCGTATAAGGTAATCTCCCTTGAACCTCCGGATGCGGTTATCATCACGCGTGATACCGAGATTATCCTCTCAGATCTACCGTTAACTGGGTTTGAAGGGTTCAGCCAGGTGACGTACGAGGATATCGGCGGGCTTCGGGATGAACTTCAGAGGCTCCGGGAGATGATAGAGTTGCCTATGAGGCATCCTGAACTCTTCTCGCATCTCGGAATAGATCCTCCAAAAGGGGTTTTACTATTCGGACCCCCCGGGACGGGAAAAACGCTCATTGCAAAGGCAGTTGCAAACGAATCAGGAGCTCATTTCATCCCGATAGCAGGTCCTGAAGTAATATCCAAATATTATGGTGAGAGTGAGCAGCGGTTACGCGAAGTCTTTGAAGAGGCAGAAGAGAACGCTCCCGCTATCATCTTTATCGATGAACTTGATTCGATTGCACCGAAACGTGAAGAGGTAACCGGTGAAGTGGAACGGCGGGTTGTTGCCCAGCTCCTCACGATGATGGACGGGCTTGAGGAACGGGGAGAGGTTGTTGTTATCGGAGCAACGAACCGGATTGACGCGATTGATCCCGCTCTCCGAAGGCCGGGACGCTTTGACAGGGAGATAGAGATAGGGGTTCCAAGCGAGCATGACCGGGCAGAGATCCTCTGTATTCACACACGTGGTATGCCGCTTGCTGACGATGTCAGGATAGATTCCCTGTCTGAACAAACGTATGGGTTTGCCGGTGCTGATCTTGCCGCGCTTGCACGGGAGAGTGCAATACGCGCCCTCAGGCGTTATCTCCCTGAGATAAACCTTGAAGAAGATGAGATCCCCGAAGAGGTGCTTGAGAAGATCGTTGTCAATGCCAGGGATTTCAGGACCGCTCTCAAAGACATTACTCCCTCCGGGATGCGTGAAGTAATGGTTGAGGTCTCTCATGTCACCTGGGATGATGTGGGTGGCCTTGGTGACGCTGTGGAGAGTGTCAGGGAAGCGGTCGAGTATCCGCTTACACGAAGGGAAGAGTTTGAAGATATTGGTATCAGGCCCCCCAGAGGTGTTCTTCTGTATGGTCCTCCCGGGACGGGAAAGACGCTTATTGCAAAGGCAGTTGCAAATGAGTCAGGTGCAAATTTCATTGCGATACGGGGACCGCAGATCCTCTCAAAATGGGTAGGGGAGTCAGAGAAGGCAATCAGGGAGATATTTAAGAAGGCCCGGCAGGTTGCACCGTCCATTATCTTTTTTGATGAACTTGATTCGCTGACGCCTGCACGGGGATCGGGCGAGAGTTCCCGGACCATGGAGAGTGTACTAAATCAGTTCCTGACTGAGATGGACGGTCTTATGGATAACAGGGATATTGTCGTTATCGGGGCTACCAACCGGCCTGATATCATTGATCCGGCATTGCTGCGATCAGGAAGGTTTGATCGGCTTATTTATATCGGTGAACCCGATAAGGCTGATCGTGAAGAGATTCTTGCTATCCATAGCAGATACATGCCATTGGCCGGTTCGAAACTCGATCAGTGCGTTGATCTTCTCACGCACTATACCGAGGACGATATTGACGAACTTCTGGCAGTTCTGGAGAAAAAACAGGAAATTCTGATTGATGATCTAAAAGACGTTATTATGGCTGCTTCTGAGAAGACTGATGGTTCGCTGTCCCGCCAGAGACGCCGTTTCTTACTTCTTGATGGCTGCAGAGAGCATGGCATCAGGATAAAAGATACAGGCAGGGATTCATTTTTTACCGAACTTGCAGCACGTACTGAAGGTTATGTCGGCTCTGATCTTGAAGCCCTCTGCCAGGAAGCAGGAATGATAGCGATGCGGGAGAAGTCCACAACGGTCTCTATTCCATATTTTGAGGCGGCAAGGGATAAGGTACATCCCACGATGAATCCCACTATCAGGGAGATGTATACAAAGATGAAGCACTTCTTCAAGGGCGGTCTCCCTAAAGAGGTACAACCCCCTGAATACCAGTAATCTCTTTACTTCTTCTTTTTCCCTGTCAGAAATCGGGATATACCGGTAATGCGAATGTACCTGCCATCTTTTCTCTCTTTTTTTCCTTTTAGAACGGCAGAAGAGAATTACTACTCCTGTTTCAGAGGAGGAGGATTATTGTGGTGTGGTTTAATCCATGCTTCTTTTATGCATACCCGATACCACGATACAAGAATGTTGAATTCGAAAAGAAGAAAAGATAAACCAAAGGATGAGGAGAGGAAAGAAAAAATGAGAATTAGTATCCCCGAATCTCCTGTTCTACCTTCTCAAGGTTGGCGATCCGTTTCTCAAGGGATGGGTGGCTTGAGAAGAGACTGGCAAGTGTCTTCCCTGATAATGCCGGGATGATGTAGAACATATTTGCTCCTTCTGCCTGTTGCCGTTTCTGGACCGGCACGGTATCCATCTTTGCACTGATCTTTCTCAGTGCCTGTGCAAGGGCTTTCGGGTTACCTGTGATGTATGCACTACCCCTGTCAGCAGCAAACTCCCGGTAACGGGAGAGTGTCATGAGCAGGATGGTTGAGATCAACCAGACAATGGCAGCAACGATGCCGATGATTATCCAGGCATTTCCTTCGTTTCGGTTAAATAAGGACATAAAAAGGAAATTATTCATAATGACGGCAGCAATCATCGCGATGAAACTTGCCACTGTCATCGTGAGGATGTCACGATTCTTGATATGGGAAAGTTCGTGGGCAAGTACCGCTTCGAGTTCCTTCTCATCAAGAATTCGCATGATAGAGTCAGTTACTGCAACAACGGCATGTTTGGGATTCCTTCCGGTAGCAAATGCATTTGCCATGGGAGATGGCATGATGGCGATTCTTGGTTTGGGCAGCCCTGCTTCAAGACAGAGTTTCTCAATGGTACGATGAAGCTGTGGCTGTTCATCTTCGGCAACAACCCGCGCTCCTGTTGTCATGAGTACCATCTTATCTGAGAAGAAGTACTGGGCAAGTCCCATGATAATAACGATAGCAAAGATGAATGTCGTGTTAATACCGAGATACACCATGATCCCGATAAATACGAGATAAACCAGAAGGAGAAGACCCCACGTCAGGATCACACGGCCTGTAAGCCCATAATCACGTTTCCATTCCATTGAGGTACATATGGCCATCTGTCTGGATAAACATATCTCAGGCATATAAGGTTCCCTGCTCAATTGCAGGCATTATTGTTGGAATTGGGATCCATAAAAAAGAGGATGAGAGGGAAGAGTTCTCGTAAAAAAGGCAGATACTCTGACTCCTGATTATAGAAAAAAACGATTAACCGGTCCGATAGGGCTACTCTGCTAAAAATCCCTTATTCGGGAAAGGTTTTATTTTCCGGCCTTTATGCCATGTTTCTCATCTCATGCCAGACGACGATTCTGAAAGGATTCTGGTCTGCCTTCCTGTTTATTTTTTAGTGGATACAGAACCATTCTTCTGTGGTTCGAAACGGTATCTTTTTTTCTCGTATCAACCACCCTTGTATATGGACAACAGTGAACTCAAGGTACTGTCTGATGTTGCCTATGGTATGTTTGAGCATTATCTGAACCATTCTTTGAGAGCACAAGGAACGTTCCTGTCTGTCCTTGTTGAACATGATGACGATTTTTTCCCGGTCTTTCAGGCAATAGTCACAGAGTTTTCCGGCGAATATCCTCAGTTGTCAGAAGCACTGATAGAGAAGTTCGAATCGATATCCCTGATTTATGATATGATCCGTGAAGGTGAAGGTGTTATCCCGTCAAAAACAACCCAGATGTACTGGATCATCGAGGATGCACCCGGGACAAATCCCCATGACATCGAGGATGAGAGAGCCGGGAAGTGGCTGATATTCCAGCCCCTCACCGAGATTGATCTGTCCTGGAGAAAAATTCGTGATGCAACCCGGGCAGGAAGACTGGGGATATCAGCAAAAGTTTCAACCGCAAAAGAGAACCCTGACTCACGTGATGACAGGAAAGTCATCTATGTCTTTACCCCGGACTGGGAAGATGAGGATGATGTAATGCGGGTCAGAAAAGAACTGCATAATCTCGGTTTTGTAGATCGTATCGGGTACAAACGTAACCTTGAGACCTATGCAGGACAATACAGTGAAAAAGGAAAGAAAGTAACGTATTATTCAGCCTGAAATTATCAGGCTTTCCGCTCTTTATTCTTCTGTCGTAAATTTTTATATCCGCATTTCCGGCAGGTGGTTGCCCTGATGGGATTGCGTGCATTGCATTTCATGCAGACCTTTACATGTAATAACCGTGCTTCTGCTTCTGGGAATCGTGCCATATGTGCTCCTTTCAGTTCTATATTAAATGCTGTGTCGTGACTTAACGTTTGTGTCAGATCAATTCATCTGCTCATGCTCATACCAGCTCCGGAATGCTGCCAGTGCTTTGCCCCTGTGCGATATCCTGCTCTTCTCCTGAATGGTGAGTTCTGCCAGTGTCCGGGAGTTGACTGAAAAGATGGGATCATATCCAAATCCGTTCGATCCTCTGGGGGATACGATATCTCCATCAAGAGTTCCGGAAAATGTCCGGACCTGATCCCTGTCTGCATATGCAATAACAGTGATAAACTGACCGTGCCGGTCTTCTTTATCCTCCATTAACTGCAATATTCCGGCATTGCCGATAGTATCAAGCACATAAGCGGCATACGGGCCGGGAAATCCTGACAGTGCCCTGATAAAAAACCCGGTGTCATCTGCAATGAGCGGTCGCTCGAGTACCTGGTAGGCATATTCAGCTTTTTTTCTTGCAATCTCTTCTATTGAAGATGAGCGGTATTCTGGGCACTCCATCGGTACAAATTCAATCCCGGTGATGCCCCGGAAAAACTCTGCGACTTCAGATGCCTTGTTTTTATTACTGGTAACGATGCAGATGGTCATAGGTATCTTCCCCGTAACTCAATCTCATGTTCCCGCGCAAAGATCAGGTGTGCATCGGTGCAGACAGACTGGTATCCCGCGCAAAATGCGGATTGTAATGATTCTGCATCTTCTGCAGTACTGGTCAGTATCTGGAACAGGACATGGAGATCGACACCGCGCGCTTCAATGTCTGATGAGTTACCTGCGAGACCAAAATCAATGAGGATACACTGTGAATTTCGCATTATCATGTTACAGGTTGTCAGATCACCATGAACAATCCCTGCATGATGTAATTTTCCCACCATAATTCCTGCAATCTGCAGGTTTTCCGGTGTCAGTACCTCTTTTAAGAGGATACCATCAATCGTCTCCATTGTGATGGTATCTTTCGTGATATCATGAATAATGGGTGTCGGCACTCCTGCCCGTCGGGCAGCTGCAATGAGTCGTGCTTCAGCCCGGGTTCTCTCAGTTATCAGGCGCAGATCCAGGGTTTCATCACGGTACGGTTTTTTCAGACGTTTTTTTTGTGTACATGAACCGATCTGTATCCGTGCTTCGGCACCCTGCCGTTCCCCCTGCCGGTTTATCACGGCACCGGTCAGGTATCTGTCCATCTCACCAGAATCACGCCATGATACCAAAACCTGGTCAGCCCGGAATGACGGGTTTACCTGTGATTCCGGGATAGGAAGTACATCTCCCTGTTCCAGCATGAGACGTCCGGTATAGGCAATCATAGCCCCGTTATCGCCAAGGTACTGTGAGGGTGGAACGCCAAACCGTGCTCCCCTGTCCTTACACATCTGTGCAAGCATCTCCTGCAGCCGACGGTTCGCACCAACGCCTCCGACAAGGATCATCTCTTCTTTTCCGGTCTGTGCAAGTGCCCTCTCGGTAACCTCCACACACATGGCAAATGCCGTCTCCTGCAGACTGAAGCAGACGTCTTTTAGTGGTGCCTGTGCATCCTTTGCAGCACTCAAAAGTCCTGAGAATGCAAGATCCATTCCTTTTACGGTATATGGCAGGGGGATGTAGGATCCCCCTCTGGCGTACTCCTCGATGAACGGTCCGCCGGGATGGGGGAGTTCTCTGCTCCGTGCAAACTTGTCAAGAGCATTTCCAAGACCGATATCAAGAGTTTCACCAAAAATCCGGTATCTCCTCTGTAAATATCCAAGTACCTGGGTATTTGCTCCGCTGGCATACAGAACGATCGGATCAGTAAAACCGGTTGCATACCTTCCAATCTCGATATGGGCAACACAATGGTTGACTCCGATAAGCGGGACCCCAAACCTCTGCGCAAGACTGCGGGCTGCTGTCGCAACGATTCTCAGGCAGGGCCCAAGACCCGGACCGATTGAGAACGCAACTGCAGATATCCCGTCAGTCCGATCCCTGACTGCTTCAGAGATGACGTGGCTCATCTGGGCTGCATGATGTTGCGCAGCTTCCCGTGGATGAATACCTCCGGTCTCCGGCTGGTACGGGTGGGAATAGAGGGTCTTTAGATCGTTATCAAAAACAGAGGCACTGAGATTCCAGGCAGTGCCTTCAATGCCGAGAACCGGTCCGGACTGTACCATCAGTCTTTCTTAATAAACTCGGTATATCCGCATTTGCCACAGGTGACCCGGTCCTTGTGCTCACCAAGAAACACCCCTGGTCCGCATCGGGGACAGAATCTGCGGTTTGCTGTGGCTGATGTTCCTGATACCGTGTAATATGAGGATCGTTTCGGGGAAACCCGTTTTGCCTTTGCTTTCGCCATACTTCAGGCCTCCGTATCTTCTGAAGCTTCTGCTGTTGCCGTCCCGGCAGGAGCATCCTCAGCTTCTTCGGTACCAGGTTCATCTTTCATCCCGCGTTTAAGCATGTAGGGAAGTTCACATTTATCCCGTGTCTTTTTATCAGAATAAATGCGTGCAGCGCCATGCATCCTGGGAACTCCAAATGCTGTCTTAAATGAATCAATGACCACCTGGTCCATATTTGCATTCATGAGAGCAGCAAGTTTTCCAAGAACAAGAGCACGCGACGGGGTTGCCCCGTCATAAACCAGAACAAATTCAATCTCTCTGCGTGAGAGAAGTTCATTCTGATTATCTTTTGTAATCGTAAACTCCATAATGGTCTCTATTTTTTCGCAACGACACTATAAATAGTGATGGTCTCTCTCAATCGGGAACACGGGAATACAATGAGGGATGGTATGTATCGGGATGTTTCATTCCTCTGATTTTTTGGTAACAAAGCATGAGAAGAGTTCATGGGCCTTTTTTTTGGTATCAGCAGTAATGTATAGGAGTACAACGCCTTTATCAGGCTGACCATACAACAGGACAGGCCCCTCTATGGACGCAATAACGAGTGGGACAACCGCAAGATCCTCCTCCCCGGAAACCATGATATGGGCAGGCTGATCCTCCAATGCCTCTTTGATTGCAGATAACAGTTCCTCTGTTATGGTTCCCGGGGGGTTTGTGGCAAAGATCTTTTTTTCATATTCAAAGCAGTTTGCAGGATATGGTTTCCGCATCGTCTTTCCATCGGTTATTGCAACGGCAGGAATAATGTTATGGTTTATACAACTGGCCGTGACAACATCACCAACGGTATAAACGGTACTATCCAAAAGGAGAGGGATAATCTCTGTGAATTGAGAATAGATCTCACCGAAAGGTTCCTGAAAGAGATGCCTTTTCTCATCTGGTAGAACCAGCATCAGCGGACCTTGAGTGCATATCGTCCGGGAAGTATGATATTCATCCTTTTTGCAACATCACTCCGGTCCGGATCGATGATGATAAGGTACCCTGCCCAGTCAGTGGTCAGGTTTGCAGTACCGCAAACTGAACATGCTTCCCCGTCCACAACCCGGTGGCAATCACGGCATACCTTCTGCATTTTTTTGTTTCTGGGTGAAGCCATTATGATCCCCCGCTCTTCTGTTCTTTCTCTGCCAGCCTGTCTTCTTCAAGCCAGGTGAGGGATCCAAGACCTGCCTGACGCATGGTCAGTCCGATCTTACTATCACGGGGTTCCCGTTCATTGAGACTGAGGGTCACAACCCGGGCCCTGACCGGATCTCCTACTGCGATGTACCGATTTGAATCCTGGCAGATAAGACGACCGTTCTTCTCATCATAGTTGATGTATTCATCAGAGATCTGACTGACATGTAACATCGCATCAATGGGACCAAGGCTGATAAATGATCCAAAACTGGTTGCTTCAACGACAACTCCTTCAATTACCTCCTGCAGGCTTAACCGTAACACCAGTCCTTCAAAGGTAACTCCGTAATAGACAGCCCCGTCACCCGGCACAATCTCCCCGTCTCCAATCTCTAAAACCCGCGTTACCGCGATGAAAATACCAACTTCCTTATCAATACTCCCTTCCAGTTGTTCCTGCAAAACATCAAGAATGACATCTGAAAGATCCTCCCCGAGCCGGTTTGGAGGAACGCGGACTTTATCTTCCATTGTTAACTTGTAATACATACCATTATCCTCGAATCATTTCCAGTCTTTTTTTGTGGGAAAGTGAGATGACGTCAATATGATTCATCAGTAACTGTTCCCTGAGTCTGCGATCATTGGTTACCACGATACACCCGGTATCTCTGGCGTACCTGATGATAGTGTCATCAACCGATTCCTGTTCAACCACATCATGGTCTGTGATACAATCCTGTGTCAGCTTCAGTGCATAACGCGCAGCAGATGCATTGTTCCCTTTCCCTTCCCCGAGCCGGCGAAGTTCCCTGATGATACCATCAAGGACAACCGGTTGGTAGGTTCCAACAAGCCACCTGACTTCTTCGAATACATCTAAGGTGAATTGAGAGGCCATCATCAGACCGTTGGTATCAAACAGGATTATTCTTGCAGAGTCCCCATCCCGATGAGACGCCATCTCCCTCCAACCTGACGGCTGATAGCAATCGGAGATCCTACTTCGGCGCAGACCGGTCTTTTGAGAGTTACTTCTACCGCATTTTTCCTGGTATTGATAACGATCCCGACGGTAACCGCGGTCCCCACCGAGAGCATCAGGGGTTCACGCTGTTTGAGTGGTTCTATCTTTAACTCTTTGTCTGAACCGACAACCCGGTCCATGAGATGGACGGTAAACCACATCTGCTCCCAGACCGGTGGGAGTTCACCCGCCCTGCCGGCGATCTGACCTGATAACATATCACTCTTGGTTATTGCGGGGTCAAGTTTTGTCCCGATTGCGAGAAGACCGCCGGGTGTGGCAGTACTAACTTTCTTTGACCCTTTATGAATCTCGGTGGTCTTGGTAATGATCGGGTTCCATCGTATTTTATTTTCATACTGGGTCTGAATGCCAGGCCGGATCTCAATCTCTTCACCATCTTCAATCTGGCCCCGTATCAGGGATCCCCCAATGACCCCTCCCTTTACGTCCCGCCAGGTACAACCTGGTTTATTAACATCAAATGTACGGGCGATAAGCATAATGGGGGGTGCCTCAGGTTCACGGTCGGGAGTGGTGATGGTGGTATCAAGGGCCTGGACGAGGGCACCAAGATTGATGTTTTTCTGGGCAGAAAGCGGGATTATTCGTGCGTTTTCAGCGATCGTTCCCTTGATAAACTGTTTTATCTCCTGGTAATTCTTTATGGCATCTTTCTGTGTCACGACATCTATCTTGTTCTGGACAATTACGATATTTTTTATCCCGACAAGTTCAAGGGCCATTAAGTGTTCTTTTGTCTGCGGCTGCGGGCAATGTTCATTTGCTGAGATAATCAGCATTGCTCCATCCATGAGAGAAGATCCGGAGAGCATCGTTGCCATCAGAGTCTCATGGCCGGGAGCATCAACAAATGAGACCGAGCGAAATGGAACCGTCTCTTTTCCACAGACCGGGCATTCCCGGGATGTCGAGTATGCATCACTCCCTTTACATGATTCACAGCGGTAAAAGGTGGCATCAGCATACCCGAGGCGTATGGAGATACCTCGTTTCATCTCCTCGCTATGGCGGTCGGTCCAGGTTCCGGTCAGTGAATTTACAAGGGTCGTCTTTCCATGATCGACATGACCGACAACCCCGATATTGGTATTTGGTATTGTAACATCAGGCAACGGTAATCAAACCTCCTTAGGTAATCTCTAATGAAGATACTTATACGTACTTAAAGACTTTGCAGTTGAAAAATTTCCCTGGTAAGAGGATCCGGATGGATGCAAACACAAAAAATAATCCTTATGTTCTCTTCTGTCTTTATCCGGCACCTGAACAGGCACCATCAAGGCTGGTCGTATCAATCTGCTCCGAATAGAGATCAGATTCACGTTCTTTTCGGATCTGTTCAAGAGAATCGTCCTCTTTTTCGGTCTTTGTGTGACTGGTAAGCTGGGCAGGGACGAGTTGATCGATGCGGTACAAAAGACCGGTGCTGTCCAGTTCTGCAAATTGCACTCCCTCCCGATCACTGATTGATACCACAACTCCTGAAGTTCCGGTTCTCGGGTACCTGACGGTCTGTCCGGGTTGTATTGCCGGTGTCATGGGTACGGATCAATTCTTATCATAATTATGTCTTCTGGACAGGGAGATTATGAGGAGATCCTCTCTTTGCCCTGAACCTGTGCTTCGGTAACTGAGTAGGTTTCCCCGGTGTTAAGGTTGCGGTACTGACCGAGTGCGGTTACATCTCCTGTTTTTGTGTCGGTCGGATACGGAACAACAAACTGACTCCCTTCACTCTCCTGCCGGTAATAAAAGGTCCTTCCGGTATCTGTCACGAGGGTGAGTTCAATGATACCATCTCCCGGAATGACTGCTCCCGGTACATACTCAAAGGTCTTGACATACCTGATATCAGGATGACCTGCCGGAGTTACCCGTGACGGGGATTCATGAACCAGCCGGTAATGCCTGAGCGCCGGGACAAGCCCGGCAGGTTTGTAAAAGAGATCACTGATAAGAACGGCACCATACCCCCCGGGAGCCGTATCCCTGTACTGCTCAACCATGGCTTCTGCGGAGAGATACGGGAGAGACAATGCATTTGTGATAAGCGGATAGGGATACCCCGTGACTTCAGGCGTGATATACTCAACAAACGTGACGTTTTCAGGAACTACCAGGGATCCATCAAAGTTATGGAGCCGGGAAACCATGGTTTCGTAATACGGTTGTTTGTAGATCATGGAGATCATTGCACGACTTCCTTCAGGATCAGGGAATAAAAATTCCTGCATGTACGGGGTAATTCCTGACGAACTGTCATCCCAGGTTGCCATTGCCCAGAACTTCCCGGTATCCATCTCGATATCGGTCATGATGTACCTGGTATTGAGCATGTCAGCGATCTCGTTTGCAGCATCTTCAGTCGTTGCGGTAAAGAAAGCGGCAGCACCGGTGGGACCGGCAACACCCTGCTGGAAGGGATTGGCATGAGGAAGACGTTTTGCAATGAATGTTATCATGTGGCCATAATCCCACCATGACATAACCCCGTAACTTGTCACCGGAGGTGTCCAGGCATCAGAACTGTAGTTTTTCAGGTAATCAACACCGGTATCAGGGGTATTTTTCTCCATCCAGACAAGGCTCTCCTGCCATTCCGGGTTCAGTTCAAGGACTCCGATGTGAGTCACATTGGTGATGGTGTCTGATACAAACAGGAGTGTTAATGCAAGGACAAGAAGGAATAAAACAAGACTAATCCCTCTTTTCTTCTCCTGATTCTCCGGGATATGTTTTGATTTTTTATCGTCGACTCCTTTTGTTTTGTGCATTCTTCTCCAGTCAGGTGACAGTATCTCCTGCTTTACCTGGGATGCGAGAAAACCGATGAGCAGTGATACCATGATAACGAGGGGGACGGCAAAGTAATATTCATACCTGATATGCTGGAATGCAGCGTAGATGATGATTAATGCCCAGATAAAGATAAAGAAATCTTCAATCTGTTGTTTTTTGATGATCCGGTATGCAAGATACACAAGCCCTCCCATCATCAATATAAGGCTCCAGCTAAAGGCATTCCATGCCGCCCCAAGGGTCCAGGGACGTGCTTCCTGGATGGTACTGTAATAGATATTAGTCCCGAAAAATTCGCCCAGGCTGTTTGCGAAGAGCTGGTACATATCGGGGGCAGCGATACAGAATGCAACCAGGCCAAGACCGATGAAAAGGAGAAACGAGAGTATGTACCACAAGATTGATTTATCCTTTAAAAGCCGGGACAGACCGAAGAGTAGCAGGGTGGTTATGATGATAAGACCATACACGAGAAGGTGGGATATGGTGTAATAATTGAGAAGAAGCCCTTCCTGGTGAACTCCGATAACAAGGTACCCGACGATGGCAGTTCCGAAGGTACTGCAGATAACCACCAGGACAGAATCTGCATTCTTCTTCTCTATCTTGTCATAAATAAACCAGAAAAAGGTAAATAACGCTGTTATCATTGCAAAGAGGATCATGGTAGGCATTACTGCCAGTCCGAGAGTGTATGCAATACCTGCAGCGATGCCGAGCAGCACCGGCATTTTAAGACTTTCTTTCGATTTCAGGCTCACCGGGTGCATTCGCACATAGATGAGGCATATGATAAAACAGAGGCAGTAGATGGTGCTGAAGAGTACTTCAGCGATATGATGGTCAAGATACCCGTAATAGGAACGGTACAGGTACTGTCCCGGAACAATAGCGGTAAGAACTGCAGCAATAATCCCGGTCAGGCGATCCGAGATCCGGTGCACGAGCACGTACATGAGCGGAACCATGACAACAGCCATGAGGGGTGCTATGTACAGAGCTGTTGTGATCAGATCCGGTCTTTCAACAGCCCCCCATATGATGCACCAGGTTGCCCCGATAAAGGTGAAGAGTGGCCCCCAGTGGATAGGTGCACCACCCGGATAATAACTCATGGCTTCAAACCAGGAGTATGCCGGGTAATTATGGATCATCTGTTCGATCTGCCTGAGATTATACATCGGGTCATCCATCCCGACCATTGAGAGGATATTTGTGGTATCTCCGATAAATACCGGAATTATCCGCAGAAAAAATGCCAGTATTCCTGATAAAATGATAATGACAAGAGTTGCGATATCCCACACTCTTATCTGACTGATGTTTCGCATGTATTTCATTCCCTGATGGTTTTTTTCATAAGACGGGTGTTTTTTTTCTCCCTGTGTATCTCTATTCTCTCTCATTATTTATGCAGGTATTCAGCTACTATTTCCCTGACCATCTCCTGCATTTCAGAAGAGAACCGTTCATAATCAAATTTTCTGGCGCGGCTGATACATGCATCAGAGAATCGTTGTGGATCGGTGTCTATCTCTTCTACAGCCCTGCAGATCTCTCCTGTATCCGGTCCGACCAGTATTCCGGTATATCCGTCGATTACCGTCTCGAGGTATCCTCCTTCCTTTGTTGCAACAACCGGTTTTCCAGATGCCATCGCCTCAATTGGAGTAATACCAAAATCCTCATCAATCGCGGTCGTGATAAAACCCCGGCATCGTGCGTACAGGTCGCAGAGGTGTTCTTCGCTGACTGATCCAAGAAACCTGATATTTGATGGAGTATTTTTAACAATACTCCTGCAGACCGGGTATACCGGACCCGCGACAAGAAGTTGCTTGTCAGGCATCCGGGAGAATGCCTCGACCTGAAGCCGTATCCGTTTCCACTTGTCCACCCGGCCGACAGAGAGCCAGAAGTCTTCAGGAGGTGCCTGGTGGTAGGATGAGAGGTGAATTGAGGGATAGATGACCCGTGCATCTTTCTGGTAGTACTTCCATATCCGGTTCCGTGTGTTATGGGAGTTGCATGCTATTGCATGGACGTATTTTTTGACGAACCGCTGGTCAAGCATTCGCACAAGAGGAAGAATGAGACGGTAGGGGATCTGTTTTAATAATGGCAGGTCTGTTACAAAGATATGGTACATGTCATAGAGTGCCCGCCTCGGGGTATGCATGTATACCAGGTGGGGCACTTTATGCACCAGGTAACTCATTGCCATATCATCATTGCAGAGAAAAAAATCGTAGTCAAGGGAAAGCCTCCGGAAGAGCATTTTTCCACGCAACTGGCGAAACGGTTCTTTGGGAAGGGTAACATGAAGTGAAGAGAACCTGACTTCTCCTGCGGGATCATAGGTTTTCACAACTGCGGGATCATAATCTGGGCAGATAATCGTTGCATGGAGGGCACGGGCCTGATCCATGATTACCCGTTGTGCTCCTCCGGGAATAGTGAAGTTTTCACCCGAGAGGATGGCAATCCGGAATGAATCAAGGTTGACAGGGGAACTGGTCTCTCTGTTTTCGGTCATGAATAACGCTGGGTTATACAAAATGTCGTTGGTTATCTTCTGTTACCAGATGTGGAAAGATGATGCAATAAACCACGGTGCTGATAGTACTCTTTTCTACTTCTGTAATACGTACTGCAGTCACGTATTTGGTGGTATTCAATGAGTACCTTTTGTTCTCCCTTGTTAATGATCTCTCTTTATTCATGGTTATGTGTCTTTATATCCGTGGGTTGTGTCAGGGTTCTGAAGAGATCTCTCCATTGTCCCCGGATCTCATCCCACTGCATCTGTTTTGGGTTATTGTACCGTTTTTTCTCCCCGGTAATTACGTTAATTATTGCTTCCTGAAGGTCTTTTATAACACCAGGCCTGACAAAAATTGTTCCTTCGTACCCGCCAAGGCTGTCAGAAAGACCGCCGACTTTTGATGCAATAACCGGCAGACCATATGAGATGCCGATATGGGCAACTCCGCTCTGGGACGCCCGGAGGTAGGGCAGAATGAGCATATCTGCTGCCGAAAAGAAAGAAGGGATCTCCGTATCACTGATATACCGGTTGATACAGGTGATCTGTTCTTTTAAGGGAGAATTTTTTGCCCTGGTGCATGACTCCTGGTCTTCCCATGCCTCTCCGATGATAAGAAGATGCATGCTTTCACGAAGGTGTGGATCAAGTCCTAAAAAAGCATCAATCAGGTATGAAACACCCTTGTAGGGTCTTATCAGTCCAAAAAATAACAGGACATACTTCTCCTTAATCCTGATAACATCTCTGGCATGCTCTTTCTCAATAATCGGGTACTGGTTGAAAAGACCGACCGGGATGATATGGATGTTCTCTTCTGGAATTTTGTATCTTTGTGAGACCAGATCACGGTCGGCTGTTGAATGGACAACAAAAGCATCTGCATGGTTCCTGATGCAGGAAGCGGTGCAGGTGGCATAGATCCGGAGCGGTAGTAATCCTCCTTCAAATGGATCAACTACTTCATGGAACTCGATGATGAGAGGTTTTTCTCTCCTCTGCAGGAGCACGAGAGCAAGGTACATGTGGGCAACACTGGATGTCCACCACTGGAAAACGATGATGTCGGTGTTTTGCATGATCCGGTGCCCGGCAATCCAGGTATGAGGATTAAACCAGTCCAGTATCTCGTGTACCTGGATATGAGGATCGTACGAGATGGAGGAGAGGGTATCCCCCACCCTGGCACGCCCGAAGAAAAGTCTTCTTGGAAGCATGTGCCTGAAGAGAATGACCGTTGTCGGTATCTCTTTCGCCAGTGCGTTCGCAAGAAGAGCCGTATAGTAACTGATGCCTGAAAGGAACCGAAACGAAGGGCCTATGATTGCGATCCTTGGAATAGTTGGATAATTCATGCCGGAACAATGCGGTACTTACTCAACCGTAACACTCTTTGCAAGGTTTCTGGGTTTGTCGATATCACGACCAAGGGCAGCGGCGGTATGGTATGCAAAAAGCTGCAGGAGTACGGTCACCTGTAGCACATGCTGCCAGAGATGGGCCCCTGGAACCGGTATCATGATATCAACAATATCAGAGAGTTCTGTGTCATTCTCTTCTCCTATTGCGATAACCGGTGTTTTTCTGGCTTTCATCTCCTTTATGTTTGAGATCATGACATGGTAGGTTCTTCCCGGAAGGCAGACTGCAATCACAGGGGTTTCAGGTCCAAGTAAGGCAAAGGGCCCGTGTTTCAGTTCACCGGCAGCATAGGCCTCGGCATGGATATACGAGATCTCTTTCATCTTGAGTGCCCCTTCCATCATGACCGGGTACATCACCCCTCTTCCGACAAAGAAGATGTGCAGAGAATCCTTGCAGAGGTTTACCGCTTCGGTAAGGGGTTCCAGTGAAACAATCTGCATCAGGTGACTAATCCTGCCAAGAACCTCATCATACCGCTCGTTGCTCCTGATATTTATGATCTGCATCAGGATGCCTGTCTGGGCAATGAATGACTTGGTTGCAGCAACACTGATCTCAGGTCCGGCATGCATGAAACAGGTGTTTTCAGCCATCCGTGTTATCGAGCTGTTCAGGACGTTTGTTATCGCCACGGTTGAATGGTTATGGCACCGTCCCTTCTCAAGTGCAGCAAGGGTATCAGCAGTCTCACCAGACTGGGATATCCCGATAATCACCTCAGAAAGGGGGGTCCTGGCATACTTGAATTCTGATCCGATTTCAACACGTACCGGTACTGCAACGGCTTCCTCCATAAGATATTTAAAAATCAGACCTGCATGATACGAACTCCCGCAGCCAACCACGGTAAATGAACCGGCATCTTTTATTGGTTCCGGGAGGGTTTCAGAGGTGAGTGAACGGATTGCATCAGCAAAGACGTCAGGTCCCTCGTAGATCTCTTTGAGCATGAAGTGTGGAAAACCACCCTTTCTGACCTGGTCTGGTGAGAGATCCAGCTGTTGGATATCACGGGAGACCTTAATACCATCTGCATAAATAACATATGTTTCCGGTGTGATAACTGCGATATCCCCGTCATCAAGGAAGATGAAACGGTTTGTAAACCCGATCATCGGGGTGATATCAGATCCTGCAAACAACTCCCCGTCCCCGATACCCAGTGCGAGGGGGCTTTTGAACCGTGCAGCCACAATCTCTCCATCCCCTGCATGAACCGCGAGAATGGCAAAAGAACCGGTCAGGTAGGGAATAACCTGTTTCATGGCTGAGAACAGGCTGCCATTGTATGCTTCCTCGAGCATATGGGCAATGATCTCGCTATCGGTCTCTGATCGAAACACATGCCCCCTCTTCTCTAACCCCCGTTTCAGTTCGCTGTAATTCTCGATTATCCCGTTATGGACGATGGCAATGGAGTTGGTACAGTCTGTGTGGGGATGTGCATTCTCATCAGAGGGATCTCCATGGGTAGCCCATCGGGTGTGTCCGATACCACAAGTTCCTGAAGAGACCTCCGGTGAGGGGATATACCCTGATATCCTTCCACATGCCTTATGAATAAAAAACCCGGTTCTCTCAGGGATTACGATCCCGTAGGAATCGTATCCCCGGTACTCAAGTTTCCGAAGCCCGTCAGTGAGAATGGGAGCTGCACTTTTAAATCCCGTGTATCCGACGATTCCGCACACGTTCAGATCACCAGGCCCTTGTCAGGGATAATACGGGACCGGACATTTGTTCTTTCCCCCTCTATTGTCGCGCTGGTTCCGATGATACTGTTCTGTATGGTAACGTCTGGTCCACAAAAGACACTATCACCTATGATTGCTCCGAATGAGGTTATCTTAGGCCCCTCATCGATGATAAGCGATCCTGACAGGGGAGATACAATGACAGCACTATGGAGTGTGCAGCCATCACCGATCACTGCAGATGACAGGTGTGAGCGAGACCCGATATGGCAGTCGTTCATGATAAGTGAGGTCTGGATGGAGGTATAGGGATCAATAGTGGTCCGCATCCCGATACTTACCCCGGGTCCGATTGAGCAATGTGAGCCGATATCAGTATTATCCCCGATAATCACCGGCCCGGTGATATGGGTGAATGGTCCGATACGGGATCCCGATCCGATGATGACCGGACCTTCGATGATTACAGAGGAACTGATGGTTCCTCCCTTTCGCGGTTGAATCCCACTAAGAAGGGTCGTATTTAAGGTAATAAGTCCCCAGGGATAGATGGCATCCTGCCAGTTTGTTGCTTCAATTGCCTTTATCTCTCGTTTCTGATCAATTAAGGCGGTTATCTCTTCCGTTAATGTCTTTTTCGTGATAGAATGGATAACGTCTCTCCTGAAATGGTAGATCCCACAACTGACGCTAAGACGATCAGCACTGGCCGGTTTCTCAACAATATGGGTAATCATCCCGTTATGGATCGTCACAACACCAAAATTGGATGGATCGCTGTGTTCCTTCGTGAGCATGGCATCGGGTTGTGTATTCATAATGGCACGCACCGAGTCCTCGTCAATGTAATTGTCCCCCGGGAGAACGAGAAAATTCCCCTTTATCAGTTCTCTTGCGAACGAGAGTGCATGGGCGGTCCCAAGAGGCCTGTCCTGGAAAACTACCTGAATGTCCAGAGGCAGACTGCTTATATACTTGATAACCTGCTCCTGCCGGTACCCGACAACAATGATGATATCGCGAATACCTGCCTGTATCAATGACTGTATTACATGGCCGATTATTGGTTTGTTTGCAAGGGGGATGAGTACTTTCGGTCTGTTGTGGGTGAGTGGCCGAAGCCGCTTTCCTTCTCCTCCTGCAAGGATTACTGCCTGCATCTTACCTCCGCATGCTCATGTTATCTTCGTACATTCCATCGATGTAACTGTGTGGGGCAAAAAGACAGCCGTTCCCGATAACCGTGCCGACATTAACTGAACAGTTGATCCCGAAAAGAACATTATCTCCGATGATGGCACCCAGTTTCCTGAGCCGTGTGTCGGTTCCACCAATATGGATGGTCTTTTTATCATGACGGAGGTTCGCTATCTTTGTTCCGGCTCCCAGGTTGCAGTTGCTTCCAATGATACTGTCACCGACATAGCTGAAGTGAGGAACATTCGTGTTGTTCATAATAATCGAGTTCTTTATCTCGGTTGCATGACCGATATGACAAAAGTCCCCTATCGATGTTGATCCCCTGATGTAGGCATGAGGGCCTATCCTGCAGTTGCTTCCGATGATACAGTTCCCTTCGATGTATGTCCCTGCATGTATCACGGTACCGCTCCCGGCGATGAGAGAGCCGGAAATGGTAACGCCCTGTTCAATGACTGCATTGCTGGTATCAGTACAACAATCAGCCAGCATCGCTTCATTTGCAGCGAGAAGATCCCAGGGATTACCCATATCACACCAGTACGAGAGCTGGTGTGATGATAACCTTCCTTCTTTTATGTAATGCTCTAATGCATCTGTCAGTTCTATCTCTCCCCGGGGTGACGAACCAACGGTATGCAGAAAGGGGAAGATATCAGGATCAAGGAGATACATGCCGGCATTAATGAGGTTACTCCCTGATTTTTTTGTTTTTTCTGCTAAAGAGCTGATCATGGTATGAGAGAGGGTTACTAAACCATAATCCCCGGGGTGATCAGAAGAGTATACTGCCATACAGGGAGCGTTACCGGTAAGAATCGCGGATATATCTTCCTTTTTCAGGAGCATGTCTCCGTTTAACAGTAAGAACCGGTCATGAATCCGGGATTCTGCCGAGAGAAGTGCATCCCCTGTGCCACGCTGTTCTTTCTGCCTGATGTAGGTTATTGTGACCCCGAGATTCGATCCATTCCCAAAGTGGTTTCTGACTGCATCTTCATGGTATCCGACAACGATAGCAATGGTTGTAATCCCTGCATCCCTGACGACACCGATGAGGTGTTCCATCATCGGCCGGGATGCCACCGGGATCATCACTTTCGGTCGTGATCCGGTGAGGGGACGCATCCTCTTTCCCTCCCCTGCCGCGAGAATCAGGCATGTTATCATCTTTTCTCTCACCGCTCCTGCCTTGCCTGACGTACGAGATCACGGCCCTTTTGCAGCATTTCTTTTGCCCTTTCAGAACTGATGCCCTCTGCGGTGATCCGTACCTTAGGTTCGGTTCCGCTTGCCCGTATCAGGCACCACCCGTCTTCATCCTGCATTCGCAACCCGTCCGTGGGATTCGTGGCTCCCAATGCATACAGGATATCAATACTGTCAGGAACCGGTATGGATTCCCTGAGAATCGAGTAAGCGGGCATGGCATCTATCTCGTCTGCAATATGCCACTCTGCCGCCATCTCACAGAAAAGGGCTGCTGCATACGGGCCGTCAGGGCAGAGCGAGATATCCGGGAATATCCAGGCACCTGAAGGTTCACCACCAAGATCACCCCACTGTATCAGTTGCTCTGAAACATACGAATCCCCGACCGGTGTCCGTTTCACCTCGGCAAACTCTTCGATGGCCATTGAGGCATCATAGGTGGTCACAACCCGTTTTGCTCGAAGATACCGGGCAAAGAGGATCAGGAGATGATCGCCTCTTATATATCTTCCCTTCTCGTCAAATGCCATCAGGCGGTCTGCATCCCCGTCATGAACCAGTGCACAGGCATATCCCGTTTTCCTGATAAGTGCCGGGATATAGGAAAGATTCTTCTCCAGTGGTTCGGAAGGTCTGTTGAAGAACCCTGAAGGTTCTGCGTTTATTGACAGGACCCGGACTCCTGCTTCGGAGAGCATCGGTGGGGTCATGACACATCCGGCACCGCATCCGCAGTCAACGATAACTTTCATGCCCTCCTCCAGTGATACTTTTGATAAAATAGCCTCCGTGTGAGGCGTTATGCAGTCAAAGGTGGATAGCGTGCCCTGGTTATCATAGGCACCCCATTCAGGGTTATCAATGGTATTCTCAATATGGGACTGCTGCAGGGGTGAGAATGCTGATCCATCCTGATTGAAAAGTTTTATCCCGTTATACTCTTCCGGATTATGTGATGCCGTTACCATACACCCGCAGTCGTGGTACCGTGTACCATAGGCAACAGATGGTGTCGGTGCAATCCCGCAATCAAAGGTCTTTGCCCCGGCTCCCATGATGCCGGCCATGAGGCTCTGCTGTACTGCCGGACCTGTTGTCCTGGTATCCCTGCCAACAAGGACGGTATCTGCAGAACGGGCAATAACAGCACCTACATTACGTGCGGTATCAAGGAGGCCGGTGTCATACTGCCTCCGTATTCCGGATGAACCGAACAGCATATTGGTATAGTATGATCTTGTATCGTATTATGCTCTCCCGTACGGGCAGAAATGCTCAAGATGCAGGATACTGCTGACTCCTGCTGCCGAGGGTCCGATAAAGAGAATCCGTTCATTCGGGATTGTATCCAGTACATCCCCGAGTTTTTGTCCATCTTCTCCTAAAATGCCGTCTCCATTCACGAGTACCAGGTCGGCAGTGCTGATATCGGTGATAATCTGTGATGGGAATGCTTCCCTGATGGCAAAAAGAGTACCTGCACAGAATAGTGTTTTTCCCTGTATCCTGTCCTGTAACTCTGAGAAGCAGGGCTCATGTTTCTCAGGAGAACACGCACGCAGTCTTCGTGACATACAGAGAAACCCGGAAAGGACATTCAGTACTGCTGCAGCCGCTGACTGCTGGAGTCGCTTTGTGAGTGGTGCATCAAACAGGTACGAGAGTTTTGTTCGTGCCTCTGTCGGGGTTTCGGTGACAAAATCAGCAGATCGACCCCCAAAAGATGCCCGTACTGTCACTCCTGCTTCATGCATGCACAGACAGGTATTCGTATCTATGCAGAGAGTGACAGCATTCACTTCATATCCACACCCGTCCACCAGTAATTCGGCCTTTTGTACTGCTTCCTTTAGAATATGCATAGTTTGTCTCCCGTTTTTGGCTCTGTACAGAGGACTGCCCGGCAGGGTGCACCGTCCCCGCCGGCAAGCCGCAATGGCAGGGCAACAAGGATATAATTCCCGGTATCTATCCCTTCAAGATCCAGGTTCTCAATGATTGGGATACCTGCATTGCAGAGTACTTGGTGCACCGTCCCGTCCCCGTCAGGTGATTCAATTGAGGGAGTGTCTGTCCCGATACAGCTGATACCAGACTGAACAAGGAATTGTGCAGTTTCTGCAGAGATTCCGGGATAATCAGTGTCAGGATTATCAGAGCTGTATCCTGTCCTGAAAAGAACCCTTCTCTCTCCCTTCTGCAGACCGTGGAGGTCCTCTGGTGTTACGAGTCTTTTACATCCTCTGATATCAAGAACCCTGCAGGGCCCGCAGGTAACACTGACTGCTATCTCATCAACGGGTGTCCCGCCTTGTATATAATGAGCAGGGGCATCGATATGGGTTCCGGTATGGGAAGAGAGAGAAAGACTGCTAATGCGGTACTTCCCACAGTCAATGGAGCGGAACCGGGGCTCCGGGTCACCGGGATAGTATGGCATCCCGTTTTGTAAGGGACGGGTGATATCATAGATCATATTCTTCGAGATAACCCTCCTCTCCGATTAAGGGGACGAACCTGACAGCACCATGCATGGTTTGTATGATCCGGTCCCCCCTCCTCTCAACAAGTATCAGTTCCTGAATATACCGATCCCCGGCCGGGATTACGAGGCGACCGCCGTCATCAAGTTGGTTTACCAGGGAATCAGGGATCTTCGGGGCAGCTGCGGTCACGATGATTCCTTTATAGGGTGCATGGGAAGGATAACCTACTGTTCCGTCCCCCCTGACAAGACTGACCCCCCTGATACCTGCACGATTCAGATTTCTCTCCGCAATCTGTAGTACCTCCTCTTTGCGCTCGATACTGATGACGGTGACTCCCATGGTTGCAAGGATCGCAGCCTGGTACCCGGATCCGGTTCCGATCTCTAAAACAGAATCACCGGGGTGTACTGCCAGCAGTGCAGTCATCAGGGCAACGATGTACGGCTGGGATATGGTCTGGCCAGATCCTATCGGGAGCGGCCGGTCTTCGTAAGCATGGGTGATGAGGGTATCCGGGACAAAGAGATGCCGGGGAACCGTAAGCATGGCAGAGAGAACCAGGGGATCACAGATCCCTCTCTCCTGTATCTGGTACTCTACCATCTGTTCGCGTTTTTCCCTCGTCCCGACATCTTCCAGCATGGTCTGTTCTTTTTAAAAACCAGATTTTTCCGCGGCATCGATGGCAGCATCGATCTGCTGCTGAAGTGCCTGTGGCAGTCCATCTACCTTTACATCAAGAAATCCCCTGATGATAGTTGCGGTTGCCGTCTCTTCAGAGAGACCCCGTGCCATCAGGTACTCTATCTCTTCTTTTGCTATCTTTCCAACCGCTGCCTCGTGGGAGAGTTCAGTATCCACGACCTCACCCCGGATCTCAGGAATGGCATGGATGATACCATCTCTGAGTATGAGTCCCTTGCATTCAATATGTGCTTTTGTACCCGTAACTCTGCCATCGACACGGCCCCGGGAGATGATGGTCCCGCCGGTGGTGATGGCACGGGTCAGGAGTTCAGCACTGGCCCCGGGAGCGTTTAAGACTGCAACCGATCCAAGATCCATCATGCTCTTCTCTGTTCCGACAACGATACTTGAAAATCGTGCAACGGCTCCTTTTCCATTGAGATGTGCTATGGGAGACATCTGGATCATTCGTACCGGCTGCATACAGACGTAATTGGAGAGGAATATTCCTTCCTCCTCAATGATTGTTGCACTCCTCGGGAAGACCGAGATATTCTCACCCCAGTTGTGTATCATGGTTGAGGTAACCCTCGCTTTCTTACCGATATAGATCTCGGTAACCCCGATATGTGAACCGCTTTTCTTTGCCGATGCACTCGTGCAGCCCGAGATGACATGCAGTTCAGCTCCCTCCTCGGCGATGATGATGTTATGGACGTGCTGGACCGGGGAATCGGAGAGGAAGAGGCATGCCTGGATTGGGTAGATAGTCCTGCTTCCCTTCCGGGCGATAATGACAAATCCCTTGGGATCGTTTTGTTTCGCAATGTACCGGGTGTATTTATCTTTGTCCTTTGCGACAGCGCGCCAGATGTAGTCTGATACCCATGGGTACCGGGAGAGGGCATCAGCGAAACCCAGGACTTCGATCCCCTGGCAGTCTGATGCAATCTGGCATATCTCCTGGTCTTTCTGGAAGAAACTGCCTGACCTGTTCTTCATGTCAGGTTCAAGACCGGCGAGTTCGAGTCTTTTCCGATCTTCCTCATTGAGGTCATTCATCTGCTGTATTGAATCAGACATCATATGCTCCTTTCATTTCGAATTTGTTAGCGCAGTTCACTTCGGTTTATAACAGGTTCTGTGCCTGCAGGGAAGGGATGAGGCTGGCAATTGAGTCTATTACGGTATGGGGAGTGATCCCTGATGCTGCCACGGTCTCTTTGTTATACTTCCCTGTCGTCACCAGAAATCCCCTGATACCTGCTGCCTGCGCACCACCGATATCTGAGTAGATATCATCACCGACCATGATACATTCATCGGATCGCATACCGATTGCATCACAGGCCTGCTCAAAAAAAGAGGGAGATGGTTTTCCCATGACCCGGGCAGATACCCCTGTTGCATACTCGATGCCGGCTACGAAAGGACCGGCAGCAAGGGTAAGGCCATCAGTATCCATCCAGTACCGGTCACGTTCAAGAGCGATGAGTTCAGCACCCTGTAAGACCTGGCGAAAAACAGAGACCAGTGACGGGTACGTAAAATTATCTCCTGCATCCCCTACGATGATGACAGAAGAATCATTGCGTATGGTGATTCCTTCATCGGCAAAGTCAGTGTCGACATCCCCGGTTGCCAGGAGTGAGCATTCGGCAATTCCTTTTCCTTTCAGGTACCGGACTGCCGCTGCAGCGGGAGTGAGGATATCCCCTACAGAGACAGCGATGCCAGCGGAGACGAGGTTTCGTGCAATTGTCTTCCTGCATGTTCTCGTGGTATTTGAGAGAAGAAGGAACGGGATATCATGATGTTTGAGGAAACCTACTGTCTCTTCTGCTCCGGGTATCTTCTTCCCTGCAGTGCGTATCACCCCGTCGATATCGATAAGGATTCCACGGATCTTCATTACGTAATCGTTAGGGTTGCTATTACATGATCATTTTCCCATGAACGGTTTCTTTCCCTGGTCTGATTTGGGGGAGAATACAAAATGTTAAGAACGAACACGCCGTATATGGTAAGGCAACGCGGCATCGATGGTCTAGTGGTATGACTTTGGCCTTCCAAGCCAATAGCCCGGGTTCAATTCCCGGTCGGTGCATC
>JAFGOM010000011.1 GCA_016926505.1 Methanospirillaceae archaeon | reverse complement strand
TTGAGGCTTTGCCCCGCTTCGGTTTTTGTCATATTTTTTCCAGAGTTCTCCGATTTTTTGGATTTTTTCATTCGTGCAACCGACTCATAAAGATGATGTTTTCTGTCACGGTGACTTATGGGGCTTTGTCTGGACAATACCGTTTTGATCACGATAGTACTTTGTATTAGCCTGGGAAAAATCAAAAAAAGAAAAGTGGGTAAATGATCTCTTCTACCTGTCATCACAGGTAATCAGGTCATTCTCATATCCGGTAGGGATAACTAATCTGTATATCTCTTCAGCGTCAACTTTTTTCACGCCACCTCTTCCCCTGCCACTTCTTTTTCGGCATCTTCTTGTAGTTCGATTGCGCGGTATGCATCGTTGAATTCCTCGACAAAGGCTTCAAAGGTCCCGAATATATCCGGACTAACTGCACCGTCTGTCTCGTAGGCAGCAAACATCGCTTCGGCAGCGGTCATCAGGTCATTCTTGACGATTTTTAAGTCCTCACAAGATTCTTCCGGGAACTGTTCTGTAAATTCTATGGCAAGTTCGTCAAACCTTGCAAAGTTATCAAGTGCTTCTTCTTTCTCGATCGTATCACCGAGAATCGGGTAGGCATAGGATTCTTCTATTGCCCGGAACAGGGATGACATGAGTCGATCCTTGTATGCCTCAAGGTTTGATGGTTCTGTCCCGGATTCGGTATTAAGGATCCATATTTGATGGGCTGCAGATGTCGCGGTATCTACTGCATCTTCAAATGCCATCGCCTCTTCCAGAGTAACTGCCTGGTTTTCCTCGTACGAAGCAAACATGATCTGTGCAGTTGTTTCCATATCATCTGTTGCATTATTTAATTCATTGAATAATATTGTCATCTCTGCATACTCGGTTGCATTCAGGTCGATGACGTCTCTAAAGGTGGCATAATCATCCTCAAGGGTGGCAAATTCATCAAGAAATGCCTGTTTTTCACCTGCGTTACCACTGAGAAGATAGCCAAAGGCTTCCTCGGTAATCATCAGGATCTTCTGGATGACATCAGCAAATGCTTCTCTGGCATCTGGAGAGAAGAGATTCGTTGTGGACATCTCATCAATGGAAATGACTTCCATCATCTCTTCGGTTTCTTCAGCGGCGGTAACAAAGGCTGTAACAAGAGACAGGCCTATCAGTATCATCAGGATTGTTATGTGTTTCATGGAACACCAGGAATACTATTGCTATGATTACTATTTGAAATGTTTTATAGTTCCATTTTGGTCGGGAAACGGTAAAATGATAAGCAGATGGATAATAGTACAGACAATTCAATCGGGAATAATAAGAGCCCATCCAGTGAAGAAATGTGGAAAAAGGTTAAAAAATAGAGACCTTCACTGGATGGGCTCTATGATAAATTTCAACTGCATAAGTCCTACCTCATTAAAAAACACCGGGACTAAAAAAATTGCATATTAGAGGGATATCGGATGCGAACTCCCCTCCTAATAATCGCAGAAATGAAAAAAATTAAAGATATCCAAAAGACTGAAGAGTCACTTCCGGATTGACTGCTCCCACGTGGTATACTACACCGTCATGCAGCTCGTTGATGGTGACTTCAGCGGGTGAGAAGAGAGAGGTATCGATCTGATAAAAGTCAAAGTTTGCTTCCTTAAAGATCTCATAAAATGGCTTTCCATATCCCTTTGACTTGTTACTGGGTATTTTGTCCAGGTAATCACGAATCTCCGGGGCATCCATCGTGAGGTGAATCTGGCCATGATAAATAGTTGCATCGTTTGTCGTTCCCATCGCTTTCTTTGCATCATTCTTGATGGGAGGAATTGGTGCTGAACCGATAGCAGCAGTAATCTTTTTGGTATCAAAACCAAGTTCATTGAGTTTGTAGATGGCAGTCTCTACACATCGTCCCGCTACCTGTATCGATCCGACGATAGATGCGGTTGGCGCGACGACAGCACAGACATTTGAGACATCGACGTTACATTCGTTGGCGATATACTTCATCACCTCACCGTTGGGAAGATGATCTGACTCAAGAGCAATGACCGCCACATCACTGTCATCTTCGTATTCTATTACCTCATACGTGTGCTTTGGTTTTAAGGAAAGCGCACGTGCAGGCCCGGATCCCATGGCAAAATAATTCCCGACTTTTACCGTCCATCCTGCTTTTTGAGACCCCAGACAGGAGATCGCCGGGAAATCAGTACTTACCTCGATGAAAGGGATAGGAACCTCGAGGATTCGTCCCATCCTGAAGTTTATCTCCCCAAGACCTCCCATGCAGATATCGGTAAATGCTCTCCCTGCTGCATATCCACCGGTTACTGATATCCCGCAATCAATAATACGTGCTCCGCTGTCAAGTTCATGATATGCGACATTAAAATCCTCGCTGAATTCTACCAGATTTTCAAAAGTCTCGATTGCCAGTTCATTAATACTAATCACAAAAATCCCCCATGTGATACCATTACCATGTGCGAAGAGAGCTAAATAATATTTGGTTTTGAGTTTTACTTTAGATAACTCAAAACTTTATCAGGCTCGTATCGAAGATTAATAAGCCGTGTTCTGCCTCTTCCTTCTTTAAAAGCAAGATTAACCAGTCTGATTGCATCAAGCTTTTTTATTATCTCATAAAACCGGGTATACCCGATAGGATTCTTTGCATGTAATGCCTCAAATAAAGATCCCATGGTTAACTGCTCGTCGGTTTCTGATAGCGTGGCAATCAGTCTTAAAATATCGGCCTCCTCTTTTTTTAAGGATTTCAAACAGAACTGAAGATGAAGATATTTTGAGATCTGATACGCCTCGCTGATATTTTTTCCGGTAATACATCGTTCTGCCTCGCGTTCTGCATTGAGAGTGGCCCGTTTTAAGAGATCAATACCAACACGCAGATCCCCGCTTGCAAGAGTATGACCGATCACAATATCGAGGAGTGCATCTGATAATACCCCGGGATACAGACCCTGAAGAACACGCTCGGAAAGGATACTCCGTACCTCTTCCTCCTGATATGGCGGAAAATAGATGTCAGTGGGACAAAAGACTGATGAGACCCGTGCATCTATCACGGTGGTAAGATCCACATCCATATCACTGATAATGGTTATGACCCCGATTCGTGTCTTTGGATACGTTTCATGTGACCGAAGAAGGATATAGAGCAGTTTATTTAACTCATTCTCATAGACAAGGTAATTGGCATCATCAAGTGCCACGATGATGACCTTCTCATCCTCTGAAATCAGCTGGGCGACCGACTCGAATACCCGTTTAAAGGAATTTCCTGCTGCAGAAGGATTGTGTCCGGTGATTTTTTTATAAACCTGTGAAAGGACGGCAAATTTGGTATTATCGATCTGGCAGTTGACATATACCGGGATCATTTTGGAAGTTGTATCCTCGATGTCAGAGAAGATCTTTCTGACCGTTGTCGTCTTGCCGGTTCCCGGTAAGCCTTTCAAGATGGTATTTAGCGGGCGGCCTCCCTTCATTCCCGGTCGTACCATAAAAGCCAGTTCACGCATCTGGGATTCCCGGTGGTTAAACTGTTCAGGGATGTAATCTATCTCAAAGACATCCGGATCCCGGAAAAGTGTCTCATCCCACATGAGCATTTTTTTTATCGACACTATTCACCCCGCATAAACCTTCCTGATAACACGTTTCACTCCTGATTACTTAATCTCTTACCGCATTGCTTCTGACAAAATATCTCTTTTCATTTCTGGGATTAACTGCATGAATATTTTCATACGAAGAGGATAGAAGCCAATTTTTACTGATGAGGCTGGTTTCATGTCATCATCATATCCATTTCTCTTCCCCGCCGGTACCGGTAAAAAGATAAAACAAAAGGATTGTTTATGGTTTGCAAAAATTGATGAAAAAGAAGAAAATTTAAACCGGAAATGAACCGGTAAAGAGGAGTGGAAGAAACAGGGTTGCATCAATACAACCGTACATGCCTTTTTTTGCTTCCTCTTCAGAGAAGGAAGTTGTTTCATCGGTCTCCCATCCAAGGATTGCAAAAGGAACGGGATCACAGGTATGAGTTTTTATCCTGACAGGAGTCGGATGATCCGGCAGGATCCCGATAATCCCGTCAAATCTCTCCATAATTGTCCCAATCATCATATCTATCCTCTCGATGGCATGGATCTTCTCGTCAAGAGAACCCATGTGTCCTGCTTCATCTGGTGCTTCTACATGAACATAGACAAAATCAAGGTGATTTAATGCATCTAATGCATACCGTGCCTTGGCATCATAATCAGTATCAAG
This sequence comes from Methanospirillaceae archaeon, assembly GCA_016926505.1. Classification (GTDB taxonomy): domain Archaea; phylum Halobacteriota; class Methanomicrobia; order Methanomicrobiales; family Methanospirillaceae; genus JAFGOM01. The sequence goes on along the minus strand of JAFGOM010000011.1, from coordinate 24,871 downwards.
GTACCCGGTGGCTCCCGGGACGTGAATAACTTCCATCCCGGTACAGGTTGCAATCCCGTTAAGCAGATCAACCGCTGATATCATCCCGCCGTAAAGCCCGTATTTTTCTTTGAAAAGTGGCATATCCGGGCGCTTCCCCCCACTCCATGGCCATATCTGGGTAACCGGTGCCTTGTTATCTTTTTGTCTCCTGGCATTGACCTTGTGATGAAAAAATACCACACTGCTTGTGTCCATAAGGGATCGTAAGATAGTACTGTCTGGTCCTTCTGGGAGATACGATTCAATGGGTTCTCCAACAATATCATGAGGCGGAGTAGTATCTGATCCACCTCCTTTCGCAAGAACAAGTACGTTGCGGTAACTGACTCCTGGATAAAACTGTGCTTTTCCTGAATCTGATAGAGAACGGTTGAGATCCAGAAGAAGCATAGCCCCCTCAGTACTGGAGATATGTCCGGCTGAGAAGTCCTGCATAAGGGAATCAGTTACGGTAACCAGGTTACACCGGTATGCAACATCATCACTGGCAAGGTCGATTCCCATACTCATCGCTTCAAGTGCTCCTCTGCCGGTGTAATACCGTGCAGGATCATATCCAAGAACAGAAAGATTGGCAATGTCACTTCCCGGTGTATACCCGGCAGGAACGGTACATGCCATTCCGCTCGCACCATTTTTGGCGATATAATCCATCCACGGAGTATCAGCAGCCATTAGCGGTGTTTTTCCATCCAGTTCGGGCAGGGGTTCATCTGCCATTCCATCTCCCAGAATAACGAGATATTTCATGGTATCAGCATTTCGTACCATAGAATTGGGTGGTATTGGTTAAATAAACCCGCAAGGATGTCTGATATATCCCGATGAACAACAATGGAAAAAAACAATAATATGAAACGTGAAGGGTAACTCTGATAATAATCAAAATAATCCCAAAAAATGGGGTGAATTTATCTCTCTGACTCAAAGAAACGTCTTTCCGCAAGCAATGAGCGGACCGCTCCCCTGATACTCTCTTCTGAATTGATACCCGGTTCCCATCCGAGTTTCTTCATAGTATCGATAGAGAGTTGCATCTGGGGAACATCCCCGACCCATCCCCGGGATCCACCGGTATAATGGTATGTCACATGAGAAAGCCCCATCTCTGATACGATGATATCAGCGATGGCAGTCACGTTAATCCAGTCTTCTGACCCGATATTTAAAAAATTAACCCGTTTTTTGGCATTTCCGGCGCCAAAAAGGATACCCTCTATACAGGCAGAAACAAGAAGATAGGATTTTATCTGTTTCCCGTCACCGAGGATTTCCAGCTCATCGGGATTGTCCGAGATCTTCCTGATGAAATCGATAATAATGCCATGACCACTCCGGGAGCCGACAATGTTGGCAAACCGAAAGATCCAGCTCTGCATATCATAACTGTGAGAATATGCTGATATAAGTGCCTCACAGGCAAGTTTAGAGGCTCCATATACCGAAACCGGTTCCATCGGAGTATATGATTCTGGTGTGGGAATTACTGTTGCCTCCCCGTACACGGTCGAGGTGGAGGTAAATACTATCTCCCTGACCCCGTATTCCCGCATGGCCTCAAGGACGCGGTGTGTGGCGATAATCGTGTTCTGCAGCTGCCCCTGTGGATGGATGCTGCTCTCACGAACATCAGGATCTGCTGCCATGTGATAAACACGATTCACTCCCGATAATATACCCTGCCAGGTATCAGAGAGGAGATTTGCGTGAATAAACGTAACCTCACCTGACTGGATATAATGGTCAATATATCTGGTTGAGGTTTTTGCAAGGCAATCAATGACAATAACCTCATCTCCTGCCTCTACCAGATGATCAACAAGATGAGAACCGATAAACCCGGCACCACCCGTAACGACTGCACGCATCTATACTAATATGACCGTACTACCTAATGGTAACTGCGATGTATATCGGCATTGATCATGGAACAACTGCAATCAGATTTGCTACGGTAAAAAACGAATTTAAAGTACCACGGGTCAGTGCACGTGATTTTGTGGTTGCTGATCTAACCCGTCTCTGTCCGCTTGATAAGATAACCGGTATTGCTCTCACCTATTCCATGGGTGATAACTTCTCAGCTATCCAGCCGATACAAACCTTAAAAAACCGGGGTATCGTGAGCAGGGAAGGGGCCGGGGAACACACCGGCGGGGGAACGAGGGTATTTGACGAGATCTACAAAAGCAATATTCCAACGGTTGCAATACCCGGACTCCACAGAGGTTCACCAACGGATCCCCGGTTTAAGGTTTATTCTCATCAGGCAAGCCCTGAAAAGATAGGGATTGCCTATGAAGTCGTATCTGTTGTGGGAGATGATGCGGTTGTCTGTGATGTCAGTTCCAATACCGTAACGATTCTTGTAAAAGAGGGGCGGATTATCGGGGCCCTTGATGCCTGTATCTTTGCTCCCGGCCGGGTTCACGGGGCTCTTGATCTCGATGCGATACGCAGGATAGACTTAAGTCAGGAGACTGCGAATGAAGCTTTCCTTCATGCCGGAGTTCAGGATGGTGTATCTGAAGATCTCAGGCTTCAGACAATTGCGCTCTTTGTTGCAATGGAATGTGCCGCAATGCAGATCCTTGCCCCGGGCGCCCCGGTTGCACTCTGTGGTTCCCTGTCAGCTCTGATCGCATCAGAAGTTACATCCCTGCTGCATCAGGATCCCGTGATATTTGACGAATGGACGGCGGCTCGTGGTCTTGCCAGGATTGCAGAATCGGTCTTTTCCGGAGCGGATTCTATCCTTGGACTCTCAGTAATCCTCTGATTTTATATGATTAATCGTGTTAAATCTAAGAGGGAGTATCCTTGAGAGAATTAAGAATACATGGAAGAGGTGGTCAGGGCTCAGTCACTGCCGCCGAACTGATTGCCGTCGCTGCATTTAAAAGCCAGGTCTTCTCCCAGGCATTCCCTGCCTTTGGAGTTGAAAGAAGGGGTGCACCGGTCCAGGCCTTCGTACGGTTCAGTGATTCTAAGATTAGACTCAGAAGCCAGGTTTACGAGCCGGATTATGTAATCATTCAGGACAGCACCCTCATCAAAGATGTTCCGGTCTTTGCAGGAATGAAAGAAGGAGGAATTGCAATCATCAACTCTGAGAAAGAGATTGATTTTTCCGTTCCCAAAGGAGTCCGGCTTATCGTTATTGATGCAACAAAGATTGCCCTTGAGATTCTCGGTATTCCAATCACAAATACAACCCTTCTTGGTGCATTTGCTGCTGCAAGCGGTGAGATACAGTTAGATGCATTGGAAGAAGCATTAGGTGAGCGGTTCAGGGGTAACCTTGGTGTAACCAATATTCGTGCGGCAAAAACAGCCTATGACCTGATAAAGGGGGCAAACTGATGCCGCTCAACATCGGGTGTTCTGCCCGTCCGGGAAAGTCGCAGGAAAATAAAACAGGATCGTGGCGGGTGTTTAAACCTGATTTTCATTACGATCTCTGCACCTCCTGTGGTACCTGTCAGATGATCTGCCCCGAAGGCTGTATTAACCTGATTGATGACAAATTTACCCCTGATTATACATTCTGTAAAGGATGTGGCTTATGTGCAGAACAATGCCCTGCAGATGCAATATCCATGAAAAAGGAGGAGAAATAATCATGTTGCAGATTATGGAAGGCTCACATGCGGTTGCAGAAGCAGTGAAACTCTGCAGACCTGACGTGATAGCTGCATACCCGATAACACCCCAGACCCATATCGTAGAACGTCTTGCTGATATGGTTGCTGATGGTGAACTGGACAGTGAATATATCTGTGTAGAGAGTGAATTTTCTGCATTATCAGCCTGTCTTGGAGCATCTGCAGCAGGATCACGGGTCTACTCGGCCACCTCATCACAGGGACTTCTGCTCATGGCTGAGGTCTGTTTCAATGTGGCAGGTATGCGCCAGCCGGTTGTCATGTCTATTGCAAACCGTGCGGTCGGTGCACCGTTATCCATCTGGAATGATCAGCAGGATTCGATCTCACTGCGGGATGCCGGGTGGTTCCAGTGGTACGCAGAAGATGCACAGGAGATATCAGATTTCCATTTCCTTGCTTACAAGGTTGCAGAAGACAATAATGTTCTCCTCCCCGGGTTTATCTGTTTTGACGGATTTATCCTCTCTCACACCTACGAACCGGTTGATATTCCGGATCAGGAGAGTGTATCTGCCTTCCTGCCGCCCTATCATCCGGTAATTCAGCTTGATGCCACAGACCCGATGACGATGGGAATGTATGCGACACCTGATTATTACATGGAATTCCGGTACGAGATTGATAAGGCCATGACACAATCAGCTATTGCCTTGCGTAAAGCAGGATCCGAGTTTAAAGAACATTTTGGCAGGGATTACGGAGAACTCATTGAAGAATACCGGCTTTCTGATGCTGATTTTGCCTTTGTGGCATTAGGATCTGTCTGTGGTACGATAAAAGATGCTGTCGATGAGATGCGAAAAGACGGAAAGAAAGTCGGTCTCTTAAAGATACGATCCTATCGTCCTTTCCCGGCTGAAGAGATAAAAAAAGCCCTCTCAGGTATTCCACTGGTAGCGATAATTGAGAAGAACCTGTCCATCGGCAGCAGGATGAAAGGTGCGGTTGGCCTGGAAGTAAAAGATGCTATCAATGATTCCGGTGTTTGTGTCTATAGTTATATCATCGGTCTGGGAGGACGCGACATACGAAAACTGCACATTCGTGGGGTGTATGAGGAAGCCATGAAAGGAAATGGAGATACCTTCTATGGACTTCGTGAGGAGTTGTTGTAAATGGCAGATAAATCACTTGAACTCTTTGATGCCGGTCATCGCGCCTGCGGGGGATGCGGACCTGCACTTGCAGCAAGACTTATCCTGAAAGGTTGTGGACCACATACCATTGTTACCGTCTCCACCGGCTGTATGGAGGTTTTCTCAACTCCTTATCCTGAAACCGCATGGAAAGTACCTCTGATACACTCACTTTTTGAGAATGCTTCAGCAGTTGCTTCAGGGATAGAAGCATCGCTAAAAAAACAGGGACGGAATGAACATGTCATCTGTATCTGTGGAGACGGGGCAACCTTTGATATCGGGATGCTCTGTATCAGTGGTGCCTTTGAACGGGGTCATAATATCACCTATATCTGCTATGATAATGAGGCATACATGAATACCGGAATTCAGCGATCCGGTGCAACTCCCTATGATGCAAGCACAACAACGAGTCCGGCAGGCAGACAATCCTTCGGCAACAGCAGGCCGAAAAAAGATCTTCCTTCGATACTTGCTGCCCATGGTGCACCGTATGTTGCTACCTGTTCCGTTGCATATCCCAATGATATCATAAAGAAAGTAGAACGCGCTGTGAATACCGAGGGTCCCTGTTATATCCAGGTTCATGCACCCTGTTGTACCGGATGGGGATTTGACGGGAAAAAGACGATGGCTGTCGGCAAACTCGCCATAGAGACCGGCCTCTGGGTCAATTTTGAACTGGTTAATGGATCGGTAGAGAAAGCAAAAAAGATTAAAAGACGCCCTGTTGAGGATTATTTACAGGAACAGAAACGATTCCGCCATCTTTTCAAACCGAACCGAAATGATGCTGAAATTGCAAAGATACAGGCAATCGCAGACGTAAACGCTCTAAAATATGGAATTGATATCTAATCACAAACCCTTTTTTTCATCCGGTTAAAAAGCCGATCTTCCTGCATATCGTGATTCGGAACCAAGATCTTCTTCTATCCTGAGCAATTGATTATACTTCTCTACCCGCTCACCCCGACAGGGAGCACCTGATTTTATCTGTCCGGTTCCAAGAGCCACCGAGAGATCAGCAATGAAACTATCGGAAGTCTCGCCACTCCGGTGTGATACCATTGCCTTCCAATGCGCATCCTGTGCCATCCGTACCGCCTGAATTGTCTCGGTGACGGTTCCTATCTGGTTTAATTTTATCAGGACTGCGTTTGCGGAATGATCTTTTATTCCCTTCTGGATCCGAAGGGCATTGGTCACAAACAGGTCGTCTCCGACAATCTGAACATTCTTTCCGATTCGCGCAGTGAGTTCTTTCCAGCCTTCCCAGTCATCCTGACCAAGCCCGTCCTCTATGGAAAGTATCGGATAACTTCTGACCAGATCAGCATACCGGTCAATCATCTCACCACTTGAAAGGTCGCTTTTTTCCGTTAAAAGCCGGTACTTCCCGTCAGAAAAAAATTCACTTGATGCAGGATCCAGGGCAATACCGATATCAGTGCCGGGGGTGTATCCTGCCTCTTCTATGGCAGAAATAATGAGTATGAGTGGTTCTTCATTTGATGAAACAACCGGGGCAAACCCGCCTTCGTCTCCAACACCGACAGAAGCTCCCTTCTTCTTTAACACCCCCTTGAGAGTCTGGTACGTCTCACATCCCCACCTCAATGCTTCCCCAAATGAGGTCGCGCCAACCGGTGCTATCATGTACTCCTGAAAATCCGCTCCCTGCCAGTTTGCATGTGCTCCCCCGTTAATGACATTCATACAGGGAACCGGTAAAAGATACGGACCCTTTCCGAGGAACTTCCAGAGCGGAACCTTTGCATCAGCCGCAGCTGCCCGGGCAACAGCCATTGAGATGGTCAGAATCGCATTTGCCCCAAGATTTCCCTTATTTTTCGTGCCATCCTGTTCAATAAGAGCCTTGTCTATCCCCTCCTGATCAGAGACATCCATACCGGAAAGAAGAGGTGCAATGCGATCCTGGATATTTGATACGGCATTTCTTACTCCCTTTCCCAAAAAACGGGTATTATCATTATCCCTCAGTTCAACTGCTTCATGAATACCGGTTGAGGCTCCGGACGGACAGGCAGCGCGTGCCCGGGTTCCGGCTGATGTACAAAGATCAACCTCAACGGTAGGATTTCCCCGTGAATCTAGTATCTCCCTGGCATGAATCGTGGTAATGGTGCTGTTCATACTATCATGTATACTATTGATCTGAGTTCTTATTCATTTGCATGGCTCATGACTAAAGAGAAATCAGGAAGATATACTTCCAGGTAACTCAGTCGGCCCTGATGAACCGGCATGGACTCAATACGTAAAAAGAACCGTAACATCTATACCGATGCATCCGGTACACGATAGATAAACCACTATCAAATGACATCAACAGTGATTTTTATGGATTCGATTACAATAAAACAGGCTTTTGTTACAGACACGGCGTCAGTAGTGCTCTTATATGAAGAAGCAGGCTGGTGGGACTCTTCGTGGGATTCCCGATGCATCAGGGATATCATCACCTCCAGTTATCTCTTTCTCGTCGTAAAGAGGGAAGGAGAACTCATTGGAATGGGCAGATTAATATCAGATGGTGTTTCTGATGCATACCTGCAGGATATCTACGTAACAAGTACGGCACGGGGACTTGGAATTGGAACTGCAATCATTGAGAAGTTACTCAACTCCTGTCATGAGGCAGGTATTGAATGGATAGGTCTTATCGCAGCACCTGAGACCGAGTTCTTTTACCGGAAATTCGGATTTGCACGAATGGGGGGATATACTCCTATGCGCTATGAAGGCAGACTCCCTCAATCAGGGATACAGGATTCCCATGCAGACAAAACTGTTTGATGAAGAGACGCCCGGACTGGACGAAGAGGCAAAAATAATAACTGATATTCATCCGGTCATCATCTCTGCAAGCAGGGCAACCGATATCCCTGCATGGTACATGGACTGGTTTATTGACAGGATACAGAAAGGATCCATTAGCTGGACAAATCCGTATAAAAGAACACAGAAACAGATTATTCACTTTGATGCAGCCCGTATCATCGTATTCTGGACAAAAAATCCTGCACCATTGATTCCGTATCTCTCTTTTCTTCATGACAGGGGTTATTTTGTTCTTGTTTTAATAACCCTGAACAATTATGAACCTGAATCGTTTGAACCAAATCTCCCGCCCCTGTCTTTTCGTATCCAGTCGCTCATTGATGTAAGCAAACATCTGTCAAAAGAACAGATCATCTGGCGGTATGATCCCATCATAATCACTGATTCCATCCGGGCCCATGAGGCACTCAGGCGAATAGAAGAGATAGGGTCTCAGGTCACCCCGTATGTATCTAAAATGATCTTCAGTTTTGTTCAGATTAACCGCTATAAGCATCTTAAGAAGAAATCTATCCGGTTTCCTGATTATCAAATACGGGAAGTAACGCAATTGGAACGAGACACTGTTCTGCAGGGTCTTTTCTCTCTAAAGAACCGTTGGGATATTCCCATACAGGCCTGTGGAGAGAGAGATGATTATTCGTCATTCGGGATTGGCAAAGCACGATGCATCGATGCAGACCATCTTATCCAAATCTGTCAGGATGATTCCGGACTCTGTGCATATCTTGACAGAAACCGGAAAAAAGATCCTGGTCAGCGTGCTCTGTGCTCCTGCATAAAAGCAAAAGATATCGGGCAGTATTCTACCTGTATGCACCTTTGTGCCTACTGTTATGCAAACCGGAACGAAAAAATTGTCCAAAGCCGGTATCTCGCTCACCGGGATGCATTGAAGAGAGGTATCGATCTTCCCCGGATAGTACCGGAATTCATCAATTCTAAATAAATACAGATGAAACCTGATCTCAATGCAGAAGTGTGATTATTGTGGAAAGGATCTCTCCTACTCTTCAGCCTTTACCTGTTCGTACTGTAACAAAACATTCTGCCCGGATCATCGCCTTCCCTTTGTCCATGACTGCACCGGGATAAAAGCATGGAGACAATCCACTCCTGACTCCCGCCTGAAGAAGAAGGTCATCAGGGAGGACACCCGTATTCGGGGTACACTAATAAAAAGAGATACCATTATCCTCTATATCTGTCTCTCCTTTGCCATTGGTCTTATTATAGGACTAATCCTGGGGAAATATTTATTTTAAAGGATTGTAATGCAGGAAGAATTATCGTATAATAAAGCCCAGAGAATGCTGCTTGGAGTCGCTATCGGTGATAGCGCAGGAAGTGTATTTGAAAACTATTCCCGGGACTGGATAGCAACCCACCTGGATCCTGATCCCGGTATCAGATCTGATTCCTTATATCCCCGTTATACCGATGATACCCAGATGACACTCGCAATAGCCGAACTGATGATATCCGGTCTTCCCTTTACCCGGGAAAACATTGCAACATTTTTTATGAGAGCATACCATCGCGATCCACGACAAGGGTATTCTTCCCAGACATATCATCAGCTCAATGCCGGAACCGGTTATCAGGCATTTTGTAATTCGTTACCGGAAGAGAGCAAAAAAGAGAGGCGCTCTGATGGAGCTGCAATGCGGGCTCTCCCCATTGGTTTGTATAAAAAAATTCCTGATGTAATGCATCATGCAATCACGAATGCCGAGACCACCCATGGTCATCCCCATGCAATTGCTGCATCATGTTGTATTGCAGTTCTTGCCCATTGCCTGTACTATAAAAAAGCTCCTTACTATCGTATCATTCCGTATATCATCAGTAATTGTGGAGATCAAATCCCACAGGATGTTGTACGTATCATTCGCATTCTATCAATACCAGATACATATTCTCCTGAACGGATTCTTGGAGACAGGTTTCGAAAGGATGGCGTACCGTACCAGGAATCTCTTCCATTTCTTTTGGCAGTTCTCTCTCTTGTTATGCATTATGGTCCCGATATGAAAGAGATGCTTCGCCAGGCGATTCTTCTTGGCGGCGATACCGACACTGTTGCTGCTGTTGCCCTGGGTGCTGCTGCTCTGCTTGATGAATCAACAAAAAACCTTCTTCCGTATCTGGATAGTATTGAGACAGGACCCTTCGGCAGGGATTTTATCATCAGGATTGGGAAAGAACTCAATTGCCGCTACCCGGATTCATAAACCACCGGGAAAAGGACACCGGCAAGAGGAGATTTGCTATCAATGAGAAAAAAAGATAAAACCGGATTATCCATAATGAATATTCCTGTTTTTTCAATCTTTTACATAAGTAATGCCAAAATTCAGGTATCCGGATATTAATTATACAAATTTTTAGATAAAAAGAAGAGTTACTCTTCAGCATCGTTTACTAACTCGGTCTGGATATCAGACTCTGACTCCTCTTCCTGTTCCGAAGAGACCGGGGTCAGACCGACAACCCGATCACCTTCCCGCAACCCCATCATCCTGACACCACGGGTGCTTCTTCGCTGAATCGAGATCTTTTCAGCTTTCATTCTGACCACATTCCCTTCTGCACTCATGATGATGATCTCTTCATCCTGCATGATACCCATCGTGGTAATAACACCTCCGGTGAGTGGTCCGACATTTATGTTCCTGACCCCCATGGTACCCCTGCCATGCCCCCGGAATTCATCAAAGTCTGTTCTCTTGCCATACCCGCGTTCAGTTATCGTGAGAAGCATCTGACCGGGCATGATAGCAGTAACACCACGGACGATGTCATCGCCACGCATCCGGATACCGATGACACCAAGGGCATTCCTGTGCCTGACTGGAATATTTTCTTCATGGAAACGCAGACTCTGTCCGTCCCTGGTGGTAAGGATGATCTCGGTATCCTTATCTGTAACCATCACACTGACGAGGGCATCGTTCTCACGGAGCGTGATCGCATTCACGCCACTGGATCGCGGACGGGCAAACTCATCCTGTGGGATCTTGATGACCATTCCCCTCTCTGTTGAGAAGAGGAAGAATTTTTCATCTGCAAATTCCCTGACCGGTATCACCGCTGTTATCCGCTCCTCATCCTGGAGATTAAGGAGGTTTACGATTGCTTTACCCCTGCTTTGTCTGCTTCCTTCAGGAATATCCCATACTTTTAACCAGTATGCCCTCCCGGTTGAGGTAAAACAGAGCAGGTAATCATGGAGATTTGCAACAAAGACCTGTTCAACATAATCTCCGTCACGCATCGTCATACCGGTCACTCCCCGTCCACCCCTTCCCTGGATTCGATAGGATGAGAGATCGATATGCTTGATGTAATTATGATGGGTAATGCAGACAAGAACCGGTTTATCAGGAAAGAGATCTGCTTTCTCAATAGAATCAAGCGTTTGTGTAATCTGTGTCCGGCGTGGATTTTTAAATTTCGTTGCTATCTCGGAGAGCTCCTGAGCAATCGTAGCCTTAATCCTGCTCTCGGAAGAGAGAAGTTCAATCAATTCCCTGATCCTATCCTCCAGCGAACTCTTCTCATCGACAAGTTTCTGTTTCTCAAGCGCAGCAAGGCGACGAAGCTGCATCTGAAGAATGGCCCCGGCCTGTTCAGCATCAAGATCAAATTTCAGGATAAGTGCTTCTCTCGCATCATCTGCCGTCTTTGATGCCCGGATGGTTGCTATCACGGCATCAATATTATCGATGGCGTGAAGTAATCCGCGAAGAATATGAACACGTTCCTCTGCTTTTTTCTTGTCATATTCACTTCTTCTCGTGATAACCAATACCCGGTGTTTGACAAACTCTTCAATTAACCCGATAAGGCCCAGTACTTTCGGCTGGTTATCGACAATGGCAAGATTAATGATTCCAAAGGTGCTCTCAAGAGCAGTATGTTTATAGAGATGATTCAGAATCAGTTGACCCTGCGTTCCTTTCTTGAGATCGATAACGATGCGAAGTCCTTCTTTATCGGATTCATCCCTGATATCAGATATCCCTTCAATCTTCTTTTCCCGAACGAGTTCTGCAATATGCTCAATTAACCGTGCTTTATTGACCTGGTAAGGGATCTCGGTGATGATGATATGATCCCGTTTTGTTGATTCGTCATCGATATCAGCTACCCCGCGGACGATGACCTTTCCGTATCCTGTCAGATAGGCACTTTTAATCCCGTCGGTACCCATGATTACCCCGCCGGTTGGAAAATCAGGTCCGGGGATGACTGACATGAGTTCGAGAGCAGTCACTTCCGGGTGTTGTATGTAATGACAGATTGCCTCGCAGACCTCACCGATATTGTGGGGGGGCATCTTGGTTGCCATCCCGACTGCAATACCATCAGAACCGTTAATGAGAAGATTGGGAATTTTTGCAGGAAGTACAGATGGTTCCTCAAGTGACTCATCAAAATTGGGAACAAAAGGCACGGTCTCTTTCTCAAGATCCTCGAGCAACGATTCTGCCTGCTCAAAAAGCCGGACTTCGGTATATCGCATCGCAGCAGGTGCATCACCATCGATAGAACCAAAGTTCCCCTGACCCTGCACAAGCATCATCCGATAGGAGAAGGACTGGGCCATCTTAACGATGGTATCATAGATTGCCGAATCACCATGGGGATGGTATTTACCCATCACGTCTCCGACGACACGGGCACTCTTCTTATAGGGTTTCTCATGAGTATTCCCCATCTCCCACATGGCAAAGAGCGAACGTCGATGAACCGGTTTTAGTCCGTCGCGAACATCAGGGATGGCACGACCGATGATGACACTCATCGCATAATTGATATACGATGTTTTCATCTCCTCTTCGATATTTATCGGTCTGACTTTGGGAGTAAAGAGCGCCGTCTGCTCTTCAGATGTCAAGGTTTGTCACCTCCTTACAGTGCCTTTTAATGAATTCCTTTCTGGCACTCACATCATCACCCATCAGTTTCTCAAAGATCTCGTTTGCATAGGTAGCATCCTCAATCTTTACCTGTTTTAATACCCGGGTCTTTGGATCCATCGTTGTTGACCAGAGTTGTATTGCGTTCATCTCTCCAAGACCCTTGTATCGCTGAATATTGACCCCTTTATCCCCCATCTCTTCCCGTATCTTCTTCATCTCCTCATCAGAGTATGCATATGCTTCCTGTTTCCCCTTTGCAATCCGATAGAGGGGTGGCTGTGCAATGTAGATGTATCCCATCTCGATGAGCTCCATCATGTACCGGTAAAAGAACGTCAGAAGCAGGGTACTGATATGGGCACCATCAATATCGGCATCGGTCATGATGATGATGTGATGATACCTGGCCTTGTCAGGATCAAAATTCTCTTTCACTCCGCAGCCAATTGCTGAAACAAGTGCCTGAATCTCATTATTTTTTAGTATTTTATTAATCGATGCCTTCTCAACATTCAGAATCTTGCCACGAAGAGGAAGAATTGCCTGAAATTTCCTGTCTCTCCCCTGTTTCGCACTTCCGCCTGCAGAGTCTCCTTCTACAATATAAATTTCACTTAATTCAGGAGAACGTTCAGAACAATCTGCAAGTTTTCCAGGCAGACCCGACGATTCAAGAGTGTTCTTTCTTCGTGCAAGATCCTTTGCTTTTCTTGCGGCTTCACGTGCCTGGAGGGCGGATATCCCTTTTTCAGTGATTGCCTGAAGAATCTTTGGATTTTCTTCAAAAAAGATACATAATTCCTGGTATACAATTGAGTCTACAATACCCTTAATCTCGCTGTTACCAAGTTTCATCTTTGTCTGCCCCTCAAACTGGGGGTTCTGAACTTTCAGACTGATAATAGCAGTAAGACCCTCTCGCACGTCTTCTCCTTTCAGGGAGACATTCTGGTCTTTGATAAACTTATTCTCCTTTGCCATCTTGTTAATGGCCTTTGTCAGGGCACTTCGAAACCCTTCAAGATGGGTTCCCCCTTCACGGGTATTGACACTGTTTACAAAGGAGAATACCTTCTCTGAATACGCGGTAGTATACTGGAGAGCAATCTCAATCTCGGTCTTATGTTCCGGTTCACTCTTGCGTAAAGCAATAACAGAATCATGGACCGGCGTGGAATCCTTATTGAGAAAGTGTACAAAATCGGTTATTCCTCCGGCATAGTAAAACGTCTCAGTACAGTGTTCCGGCTCTTCACACCGGTAATCGGTAATGGTAATCGTAACGCCACTGTTTAAAAAAGCCAGTTCCCGCATGCGGTGAACAAGGATATCATAATCAAATTCAGTAACCTCAAATATCTGAGGATCCGGATGGAACGTAATACAGGTTCCTGATAGTTCCTGTCTGTGTCTCAATAAAAAATCCTCACGATCTGTTATCTTTTCATGGGGCAATGAACCGTAACGCCTTTTATATCGTGCAACCAGATCTTCAAGACTCTCCTCTCTTCGAATCATCTCCCGGACTACTCCCCCCCGGGAGAATTCCATTTGGTATTCATATCCATGTTTAAATACCCGGGCAATAAGCCGGTCTGATAATGCATTGACAACCGATACACCCACTCCATGCAGACCCCCGGAGACCTGATACGAATCCTTGTCAAATTTTCCCCCTGCATGAAGGACCGTAAGAACGGTCTCAAGTGCACTTTTATTCTCATTCTCTTTCATTGCATCAACAGGAATACCTCGTCCGTTATCATCGATACTTATCTCACCATCAGGGTGAATAGAAAGAGATATGGTTGTGCAGTGCCCCCCGAGAACCTCATCAATTGAGTTGTCAACTACCTCGTATACCAGGTGATGGAGACCCCTGGTGTCGGTAGAACCGATATACATTGCAGGTCGTTCCCGCACCGGAGTCAGACCTGTAAGAATCTTGATATTTGATGAATCATATACTTTCGTCAAACTTTACCTCCAGAAAGAAAAAGGAGTATTTACAGGAATAATACCCATACATATTGGTTTTACTCTGTCTTAAAGTGTTTGAAAAGGATGAATTTACCGGAATTGGCCGATATCCGGGTCTGGTATCCCGAGTTGGGTATCAATAGCAACAAGAAGGCGGTCAATGAGTTTTCGAACCGTAAGATACATCTCTTTATCAACAGGCCCGCCAGGCTGGTGCCACATCACCTTCTGTCTCAGTTCTTTTGCAAGTACTTCAACATCAGTTCCTGCAAAATGGTCCGGGATTATCATCTCAACCATAAAATCCTGTGCTCCGTACCATGCCTGTTCCGGGGGCAGGTGAAATTGTCTTGCAAGGTGTGTCAGATTGATAATAAATCCCCTTCCAAATTTGCTCGTCATACTACCATATCTCATGATACAATCAGATAAAAATATGGACGATCAGGAGATTCTGTGATGGAACCGGCCGGCGATGCTACTGGCGACAGTTCTTGCAATTACCGGAGAGAATATCATTTTTTTCAGAAGTTGTGAAGGACGATCCATATCGCCCTGTTCTTCGATTAAGTGTATAAAGGATGCATTCTGTGCATATTTTAGGAAATAATTGATATCTTCTTTTCTTACATGTTTTCGCAACGTAAATAAGTGATAACCCAGGTCGAGTTCACGCCCGAAATCATGCTTCCAGCTTTTTTCATACCGGGATAATGTCAAAGCATCAAACCGATCCTGTTCACAGGCCCAAAGTGCAGTGTCTGCTGCATGCCGGGCAGAACGGACACCGGTATACACTCCCCCGCCTGATGTCGGTTTGGCAAAACCTGCTGCATCTCCGGTTATGAGCGTGTGATCAGCATACGTTTTCTCAATGACACCAATCGGTATTGCACCTGCAACAAAATGGGAACACGACTGCTGATATGGTTTCATAAAAGTCTGAAAACGTTTTGCAACATCTGACAAACCGGCAAGCCCGGCACGTGCCCGTCCTGATCCTGTTGGAATAATCCAGCCAAAAAAATCATCAGAACTATTGGGATATATCTCAACACAGGAAGGATCCATATCATGCCTGATGTCGCACTGAAGACCACTTAATATAGCCCGGGGGCGGGATAATCCTTTACTTCGTGCAATCGCACTTTTCGGACCATCAGCGGCGATGATTATTTTTGCCCGGAAGGAATGGGATCCCATGGCACCGGAACAATACACCATCGTAGAAGAGATCAATCTCGCATAGGATTTGATAAGGATGTCACACCCGGCGGCAACGGCTTTTTGTCCCATCTCCTGGTCAAGAAGCATCCGATCAACCACATATGCCCTGGTCTCTTCTGTCTGGAAAGAGAGTTTTTTATCTCCTGATATGATATGAGCCCCACAAACGGTATGCAGTACGGAATCAGGACCAACTCTGCATTCTTTAAATGCCCTGACAGACAAGAGACCGGCACATTGAACAGGGTAACCGATAGTTCCGTGTTCTTCAATAAGCAGAGTGCTCAGTCCTCCCTCAGCACAGGCTTGTGCTGCTGCACACCCGACCGGACCGGCCCCGATAACGATAACATCATAGTTCGTCCGAAGATCCACCGCAAAAATATGGTGGTAACCGGTAGATATCACTTCTGTCCTGCCTTGATCTGTGTTATATCATCTGGTACCAATAGTATCAGGAGTATGCCAAAGGAACCCGAATTTATATACAAACAATGCCTGATTATCAGGAAGGATCTCAAGATGAGTTGTGGGAAAAAATGTGCACAGATTGCCCACGCCTCTGTCAGTGCTTATGAAAAGAGTTCCACTCAGGTAAAGAAAGCATGGTTTTCTGAAGGACAGAAGAAGGTTATTCTCAAAGTCACAACCGAGCGTGACCTGTTCGAGTTACGATCGCTGGCCGAGGCTGCAGGGATATCTGCCTCCATTATCAGCGATGCAGGGCTGACTGAGATCCCTCCGGGTACTGTTACTGCACTCGGTCTGGGACCGGCTTTATCTGAAAATCTTGATCGGATTACCAGTAACCTCTCACTCCTATGAAACAATCACCATATCAACTGGAACATGATATCGGAATCTCCTGGTATGTCTCTGACACGAACGGTACCGGGGGAATTATCAGGAAAAAC
Organism: Methanospirillaceae archaeon; assembly: GCA_016926505.1. Classification (GTDB taxonomy): domain Archaea; phylum Halobacteriota; class Methanomicrobia; order Methanomicrobiales; family Methanospirillaceae; genus JAFGOM01. Next base: position 8,108 of record JAFGOM010000011.1, on the reverse strand, counting down.
CCGGAAGATTTTCTTGTTGAGGAGATAGCGGTACGGGACTTAAAGGGGGGTATTTATTCGGTCTGCCGGCTTACCAAAACGAACTGGGATCAACAACGGGTTATCAGGGAGATATCCCATCGACTGGGAATCAGCAATAAACGCATAGGATTTGCCGGCACAAAGGACAAGCGGGCAAAAACAACCCAGTATATCTCTTTATACAATGTCCCGGAAGAACAGATAGCAGGCATCTCTATCAAAGATGTTTCAATACAATACCTGGGAACATCTGATAAACAGATATCCCTGGGGGATCTTCTGGGTAATTCGTTCTCAATTACCGTATCTGAGTGTGAGAGCCAGGTTGATGAGGATGAACTCAGACGAATCTCCTCCACGTTCCATGAAGGGGTACCAAATTATTACGGTTTACAACGGTTCGGGGTGAACAGACCAAATACTCATCTTATTGGATTTGCATTATTACGCAGAGAATATGAAGAAGCGGTCAGGATCTTTATTGGCATGCCGGGAAGAAACGAGGATGAACCGGCAAAAAGGGCACGGGAGACATACCTTGCAACGAATGATCCACGAGCAGCTCTTCGGGAGATGCCCCAATATCTCTCTCCTGAACGAACCATTCTTCATCATCTCATTGAAAATCCTCTTGATTATAAGGGGTCATTCTTACGTTTTCCAAAGACGTTCCGGAGTATGTTTGTCAGTGCAGCACAATCATACTTTTTCAATATGACATTGAGTAATCGCATTGCGAGAGGATCCAGTCTTATTCATCCTGAAATGGGAGATACCCTCCTCTTTTCTGACAGGAAGACAGACATTGTTACTGAAAAGAACCATAAAATGGCAGAGATTGCAATAAAAAGAAAGAGATGCAGTATCGGGATTGCAATTCCAGGTCGTATCCCGGTAAAAATTACCAGCCAGTCAGACGAATATATGAAAATGCTCATGGAAAAAGAAGGCATCAATCCGGAACAGTATGATATGATATCCCATTACCTGGAAACTTCTTTTGACGGTACAATTCGTTCTGCCAGTATTTTTACCGATATATCAGTGCAACACGTTCCTGACGGATATCAGTTACAGTTTACCTTAGGTCCGGGTCAGTATGCAACAACCATTTGTCGGGAATTTATGAAAAGTCCCCCTGATTGTATGGTATAACCAGGAATAAATCGAATAGTTTAACAGAATGACATGCATTGTAAATACTGAGGGAGAAAAAAATGGAGACGACAAATCCTGCGTTACCGGGTTCAGCCCTGCTGGTATTACGAATTATTGCAATCATTTTTGGGTTCGCTGCATTGGTATGGCCCTATTTTATGACTGGATTTCTTATTCTGCTCTTTGGATTCTTTGTTCTTATCACATCAGTCGGTTCCCTGATTGCAGTTTTTTCAAAAGAATTACAGCCGGGAGCACCCAGATGGCTGGTAATCCTGATGGCAATTATCGGAATTCTGGTAGGTATCTTTGCTATCGTTGATCCTCTTGTTATGGGAGTAGCCCTGTTCCTGTTTATCGGTGCATGGGCCCTTGTCAGTGGCATATTTGATATCATTTATGCCGTGAGCGGTGGCATTTCAGGATCGACAAAAACCCTGTTACTTATCTCGGGCATTATCGGAATCCTCTTTGGGATTATGGTGTTAGTCACCCCTGCAATAATCGGACTTCCCATTCTCGTGCAGGTCGCCGGTATCTTTGCGATTATTTACGGAATAATCGGGTTTGGGTATGTAAAGGAATGGAAATGTGATGCTGCAGACGCAACATCCTAAAAATCCTTTTTTTAATTCATCCGGAATACGGTATCCGGAAAAGATAAAAGATACATTGTTTTCGGGAAAGACTGGTTGTTACAAAATGTTCTCGTTTCAGATTATTCCGCTATCGTACCAGATATTCTGTAACAAGGTTCTCACCATACAGAGAATACCTCTGTAACTCTAACTGAATCATACCATTCTCATCAGATGCACTAAACCCACTGACAAGAGACGGGGTAGAATCACCTCCGACGATAAAGGGCAGGTGTATAAGTCTTACTTCATCGATGAGGTGATGGGAGAAGAGCGTTCCGTTCAGATGTGACCCCCCCTCAACCATGAGTCTCCTGATGTTATATTTCGAATAAAGAATTGAGAAGAGGAGAGGGATATCCACCTCCTCCCTCCCGGTGATAATAACCTCAACACCGGATTTTTTTATCTTCTGTATCCGGTCGGGGGGTGTCTTTTCAGAGACTGCGATAAGGGTTGCAGCCTCATTATGTAATATATTGGAATCAGGAGGGATATCTCCTGAAGAGCTCGGGATAATGCGAAGCGGATTTTTCCCTTCAACTAATCGCACGGTCAGGTGAGAGTTATCAATACGGATGGTATTGGCACCAACCATAATTGCATCAACAGATGCACGACATTGGTGAAGCATTATCTCACTCTCATGCGACATAAACTTCATGAGTCGCTTCGAGGAAACCCCCTTTGCCAGGGTTAATCTTCCATCAGCAGTTACCTCAGAGATTAACAGGGTATATGGCCGGTTATTATTGTTTTTCATGAGATAGTACTTTAGGGTATGCTCTCATAGTAAATAATATCCATATTGTTGCATCATACAGTAACATAGTACAGTACATACTGATAGAACCTTCAGGAGATAGATGATGAAAGAAAAAAAACAGAACCTCTATGCAAAACCATTACAACCCGGTGACCTTGTCTCGTACGAAAAAGATACCGTGGAAAGCAGGATGCTTATGTATGAAAAGGCAGGTACCATTAGTGTTCTGGCCTTTCCGGCAAAACAGAGATTATCTGAACATATTGCCCCCTATGATGGAATCGTATTTATCCTTGAGGGAGATGCCTGTATTGCTATCGACGGGGTACCACACCAGATGCACAAAGGAGAGATTATGCTTCTCCCGGCAGAGAAACCCTATATCATTAGTGCTGTCACCAACTGTAAGATGATGCTTACCGTCCTTCATGAATAATCTCTATTTGGGGTGCATTCCGGTTTATGTCAGGATAACAAACTAAGAACTTTCGTATCGATGGCATAAATCCAGGAAGCATCCGTTTCCCTGTCAAAATTTCCATATTCTAAATAATACTGATATTCATGAATATTACCGCATTTCGATTCAGATTTATTCATTATCTTGAGCCGGTAGCCCGGATGATTATCGCCGCCGGCATCACACCAAATCAGGTGACCATCGTCTCATTGCTTTTCGGAATCGGTTGTGCCTGGTGTTACGCAACCGGTTCATTTATACTCGGAAGTATCCTGCTTTTCTTATCAGCTATGAGCGATCTTCTCGATGGATCAGTAGCACGCCAGACCGGTAAAGAGACGAAATTTGGAGCCGTTTTCGATTGGATCATTGACAAATACATCGATGCAATGGTACTTTTGGGTGTCGGAATATCTGGTATACCCATTATCAGTGGTTTTTTACCCGGGTTTCCTATTGCTGATCCCACCATTGTCGGATTTGCAATTATCGGTTCACTGATGAACACATTCATTAAACCGGTAACCTACGCAGAAATTGGCTTTCAACACAGGGTAGATGGGAAGATAGACGATCCCTTAGAAGGGGTCGGTTTTTTTGGAAGACCGGAAACAATTTTGGTTCTCGGATTTTTTGGAATTATCGGGTATATTCCGGTTGCTATCATCATCATAGCGGTATGCACGAATTGTTCGGCAATTCAGAGGATTATATATCTTTACCGACAATATTCCTGACTTCTTTTTTATATAGGGTAATTAAATCAATGGCGCAATCAGCAAGACCTGGTATTAATCGAAAAAGACAATATGCCATGGCAATCAGAAATAAGAGCGCCAGACCTTCAGCAATGATATTATGAGCCCAGAAAAAACTTTCAAATCCAAATTCACCATTCGTGACCAGATCTGTGAAGAAAGGGAACCATTGATCGGTATACGCAATAATAACCCCTGCATTCCGAAACAGATTGAGAATATATATGGTAGGAACAATCAATAGAAATGCCAGCACTTTTTGCTTTGATGTCGTATGTACCGCTGCTACAACACCAAGCATAATGGCGATACTCTGAATACCGGTGCATGCAAGAATTATCTCAACTTTAAAAATACCATGTTGTATGGTATTCCAGTCTGCAAGATATGCAGGATACTGTAAAAATTTCAGAAGAGAAAGACTTTGGTCAACAACCATTGCTATCAACCAGTCTCCGATTGCAGGAAAAAAGGCAAATGGAGCATATATGATAAAAGCAACGGCAGCAGCGCGGGTCAATTCAAAAACGCGCTTTTCATTCCGGTATAACAGTCGTAATGTTATCCATAAAAATGGTACGGATAAAAGGGCCAATACCGGGTACAGGATATTATTCTGAGAGAGATATTCCGGGATTCCGGCAAGAAATACAATAATAATACTGATCCATCCACCCATTGCTGCGTAAGGTACATGACGACCCGGAATAAGTGTCAGAATAAAAAAGAGGGAAGAGATGATAACAACGTACTCAATCACCCGAGATGATATGTTACTATTCCTATATGGAAGATAGGGTAACAAGGCAGAAAATGATATCTGCTGCCAGTAAATAAATATCAGACAAAAAATAGTATTTATTCTGATAATACGCGGTTTTCCTGCATTATCCGCGAAGAGGATATCGGCAGGTATATAGGTTTTATGTATTTCCACCAACAATACTATATCAGATGTTTTGCCAGGAATGCGGAAAATTACTCACGAACCAGGGCGGGGTTTTGGTATGTAAGAGTTGTGGCTGGGTTAAACCGACCGGTCTCGATAGCGCAATGTCAAAAACGGATAAACGTATCGATAAAGAGATAGTCATCGTTGAAGATACAGAAAAGTTAAGAACGCTCCCGACCACAACGATCAAATGCCCGGCATGTAAACATAATGAGGCGTTCTGGTGGTTACGTCAACTCCGTTCTGCTGATGAGAGCGAAGTCCGGTTCTTCAGGTGTACAAAATGTGAGCACACCTGGAGAGAATATGATTGATTTTTACTCTCTTTATTTTGGAATGTAACGCATCTCACGGTAATCCAAAAGGATAGAATGACATTGTATGTATTCTATTTCTTTCCATTAAAGCCGGTCTGTCTGATTTTTTTTCTTAACTCAAATCACCGGCAGTTTTTTCGTTTTCATACCGTGTACTTTTAATTGTAAGGTAACGATTCAATTGATATGGACGATAAAGGCGCGAACCTGATTGTGGCGAGGGGTGAGCAGGATATCGGAATTATTCCGAAAATGGCAAACCGCCATGGTCTTATCGCCGGGGCAACTGGAACGGGAAAAACAGTCACATTACGTGTTTTAACCGAAGCCCTCAGTGCAGAAGGCATTCCTGTATTTCTCGCAGATATTAAAGGAGATTTATCAGGAATAATCAAAGCCGGCGGTGATAATGCCAAGGTTGTAGAGCGAACTGAAATGTTTGGTCTGTCTGATTACATTTTTGAGGGATATCCTGCAACATTCTGGGATGTGTATGCTGAGAACGGAAATCCGGTTCGCACCACCGTATCAGAGGTTGGTCCGTTACTGATGGCCCGGATTCTTGGTCTTAATGATATCCAGAGTGATGTGTTACAGATAATCTACAAGATAGCAGATGACAACGGTCTTTTGTTACTTGATTTAAAGGACCTTCAATCCATGTGTGAATACATGCATCAGAACCGTGACCAGTTAAAGACCCGGTATGGAAATCTCTCACCTGCAACAATAGGAGCAATTCAGAGAAGTCTGATTACACTCGGGTCAGAAGGAGGTGAGATCTTCTTTGGAGAGCCGGCACTCAATATCATGGATCTCATACAAACAGATGAAAATGGAAGAGGTTTGATTAATATTCTCACAGCCGATACATTATTTCTCTCACCAAAATTGTATTCAACATTTCTTCTCTGGCTGTTATCAGAACTATTTGAAGAACTGCCTGAGATTGGTGATCCACAAAAGCCGGTTATTGTTTTTTTCTTTGATGAAGCGCATCTGCTCTTTACTGATACCCCGAAAGTTCTTGAGACCAAGATCATCCAGATGGTTCGCCTTATTCGATCAAAAGGAGTGGGGGTTTACTTTGTAACACAAAATCCGCTTGATATTCCTGAGGATGTTCTCGGACAGCTGGGCAACAAGATTCAACATGCATTACGGGCCTTTACTCCGAAGAATCAAAAGGAGGTTCGTGCGGCTGCAGAGACATTCCGTCCCAATCCTACTCTTGATACCTACCAGGTGATAACCGAGTTACAGATCGGAGAAGCACTGGTATCATTTCTTGATAAGAATGGAATCCCTTCTGTTGTTAACCGTGCTTTTATTTATCCCCCTCACAGCCGCCTTTCACCGCTCACTGCTGAAGAACGCGCAGAAGCAATCCGATCGTCACCATTCTATTCGGCGTATAGTAAAACAGTAGACAGGACATCTGCCTATGAGATCCTTCGTGACAAGGCACTACAAAGACAAGTTGAAGTACAGACTGAAAAAACAGAAAAACCCGTGAAACAAGTGAGTAAACAGGCACCCAAAAAAAGTTCCGGAAAAAAAACAAGCGACACAACCCGGATTGTCCAGTCGGTAGCAAAAGATGCAGCCCGCGCAATCGGCAGTCAGATCGGGAAAGAAATTATGCGGGGACTTCTTGGCTCCATGACAGGGAAACGGAGATAGCAGGAATAGTACTGCGATAACGGAATTATTTTTGGGTACCAATCTCCTTCTGTCTCGTCATGATATCGTTCCATGGAAAATATCTATGATTCAATAACTCACTCTGCTGCTTACATGCCATTTCCCGATGTTTTTTTGATAATAAGGGTGAGCATAGTGGATACAGATGTTCATAGTGTGCTTTATTCTGATATTAAAAAAGTCCCCCATGGAAAGACAAATCCAGTCTCTTATTCATTTTTAACGATATCATGAGGCTGTTACATAAATGGGTTTCATCAGTACAATAAGGGTAATTCTTAATGTGATCTCCCGTATTATGTCAGAAATTTGCTTTTTGTATCAACGAATTTTATTCGTGTAACAACCTGTCAGGTTTTATTGGAATCACTTCATCAATCACGATTCAATCACAGATCGTATTAAGACAGGATATCCTCCGTTTTCCAAAAGCAGATCAGGAAAAACACCTGATATAAAGCAGATGTATAGAGTGTTGCTCCTTTGTAATTATCCAGTGCATGTTTCATCCATATCTTGCAGTTATCAGAAAGATATCCTTACCTCCCCATGATATCTGATGAAAAGTGAGTTGATAGATTACCTAAAACACACCAAAAGAGAAAAAGGATTGATAGAATATGTGATAAAAATACTCCTGATAGGAAAGACCGGGAAAATGTGACTCAGAATTTAAGCCGAAAAGGATAATCACCTTTAAATAGTGATTTATATGATTTATATCTATGACGGGTAAACCTGAGGATTCTCTTCGCATTGAGAATATTGTAGCCTCAGCAAAAATTACTGATTCCTTGGATCTTCCCCAGATTGCATCACATATCAAGGATGCTGATTATAATAAAAAACGATTTCCCGGGGTTGTTATCAGAATGCAGGACCCCAAGATTGCTGCGCTTGTTTTTAGTTCCGGGAAAGTGGTCCTTACCGGAGCAAAAAGTATCAATAACCTTGATAGAGGATTAGAGATTCTTGGAAACCTCTTACGAGAGCTTTCAATTGATATTCCAAAAGAACTTTCATACACAATCCAGAATATTGTAACCTCTGCAGATCTTGGAACCGGTATTAATTTAAATAAAATTGCTGTGGGGTTTAATCTCGAGCGGATTGAATACGAACCAGAACAGTTTCCAGGACTTGTTTATCGATTAGAAGACCCTAAAGTTGTTGTTCTTCTTTTTGGATCGGGAAAACTTATCATTACCGGGGGTAAAGTAACTGATGATGCAAGACGGGCAGTGCTTAAGATTAAAGATGACCTCTCCAAACTAGGTTTATTCTGATAACAGCTGGTAAATTTCCTATTTTTTCTTTAGTATATTATAAATAGA